>CALXOI010000006.1 GCA_944389965.1 uncultured Treponema sp. | reverse complement strand
GAATATTTCCGAAAAACAGTTTGCCCGGCTTAATGCTGAATGTGCTCTTCCTGGGAATAACCGGTTGTCTGTACAGGAAGATAGTTCCGCATCACCGTATACCGGGGGTGCATTAGCTGCCCTTCAGTCTGGAACTTTATCTGCTGCTGATTTTTGGAAATCTCTTGCGGTATATTTCCGGTTACCGTTTATTCCGCCTGATTATATCCGGTTTTGTTTTCAACCGGTTAGAAATGAACCGGTATATCATCTGATTGAGCGGTTACGAAAAAATCACCGGGTTGTATGCGGAACAAATACGTTGGAAAGCCATTATCAGGTTCATTTGGAACGAGGTGATTACACTTGTTTTGATAAAGTATATGCATCTCATTTGATGGGATGTATAAAACCACAACCTGCATTCTGGCAGTTCATTCTTGAAATGGAAAAAACAGTTCCGGAAAATGCTGTCTTTTTTGATGACAATGTGGACAATGTTGGCGCCGCTACTGCTTTGGGGATACAGGCACATCTTTTTACTGATGCTGATTCTGCGGAGCATGTCTGTTCCCCATGGTTAGTCTGACAGGATAAATCTGCGTCGCTTTTAAACCGGTTGTTTTGGAACTGCGGGTATCTGTTTTATTGATTCCGGAGTCATACCGTTGCCTTTTATAGGAATTTCGGTTTGTTGCAGGTTTTCGGGTATATGTTTTCAGGATAACCGGTAAGTTGAGACAGGGTGGCTGCCATTCCCGGGCTTATCAGGAACAGATATACCGGGAAAATCTTCGGAGCGGCATTTTTAATTATCAGTTGAACCGGTTGCGGTACTGTTAGCAGCTTGAAAATGTTGTTCCTGTTCTGCTGCCGACAGAAAATCAAACTGGGCTAAGTACAATGATTTGTATAATCCCCCGGAAGCCATCAACTGATCGTGGTTTCCTGATTCTATGATACCGGCTTCTGTGACAACAAGAATCATATCTGCGTTTCGAATGGTGGAAAGCCGGTGGGCAATAACCAGCGTTGTTCTGCCTTTGGCGAGTTCATCAAAAGCCTGCTGGATTTTGACTTCCGTGGCAGAATCCAAGGCAGAAGTAGCTTCATCAAGAATAAGTATGGGGGGATTTTTTAAAAAGATGCGGGCAATAGAAATACGTTGTTTTTGACCCCCTGATAATTTGACTCCCCGCTCGCCGACAATTGTATTGTAACCGGCAGGCATTTTCATAATATCCTGATGGATTTCAGCCCGCCGGGCGGCTGCTTCTATTTGGGCATCTGTCGCATCGGTGCATCCGTAAGCAATATTATCTTTAATCGTGCCGGCAAACATAAATACATCCTGTTGTACCAGTCCGATTTGCTGCCGCAGGGATTTTACAGTAACGGAACGGATGTCTGTTCCGTCTATGGTGATGCGGCCGCTGTCTATTTCGTAGAACCGTGGTAAAAGGTGGCAAAGGGTTGTTTTTCCGCCACCGGATGGACCAACAAGGGCGATTTTTTGCCCAGCCTTGAGGGAAAAATTTATATCATGAAGAACTGATACATTGTTATTGTATGCGAAAGAAACGTGTTCATAAGAAATATTTCCATTTACCGGCATTAAGTCCGGGGCATCCGGCAGTTCCAGTGTTTCGCAATGTGTGTTCATAATTTCTGTGAACCGCTTAAAACCTGCCATTCCGGTTGTAAACTGCTCTACAAAATTGGAAAGGCGGCGGATAGGTTGCAGGAAGGCTGCCACAAACAGGTTGGCTGCAACCAAATCAGCGAGGTTCATTCTTCCGTTCATAATAAAAAAACCACCGGCTCCCAGAACCAGTACATTCAATATGTGGGTTGCGAAATCTATCTTGCAGTGGAATCCCGCCATTGAGCGGTAATACACACATTTTGCGTTCAGGAATGCTTCATTTCCCCGGGCAAAACGTTCATTTTCAAAATCTTCATTGGTGAACACTTTGGTAACCCGTGCGCCGGAAATACTGGATTCGATTGATGCGTTGATTTCAGCTGTTTTTTCTTTGACAGTACGGGAAGATTTATTCAATTTATTCCGGGATCGGGCAGTAAAAAAAATCATAAGGGGCAGCAACGTAAAAATAATCAGGGCAAGTTCCCAGCGGATTGTCAGCATGATGATAAAGGAACCAATAAGTGTTGCTGCTGACAGTAATAAATCTTCCGGTCCGTGATGGGCTAATTCTGTGATTTCAAATAAATCGTATGTTATCCGGGACATCAGATGTCCCGTCCGGTGGTTGTCGAAAAAAGAAAAGCTTTGTTTTTCAATATGGTCAAAAATATCCCGGCGCATATCTGTTTCTACTAAAACCCCGAATACGTGACCAAAATATGCAACAAAATATGATGCTGCAGTGTGGAGAAGATACATTCCTATCATGAGCGCAATCATAATGTAAAAAAAGTGGTACAGCTGATCCGGCAGTAATGTATTGATAGTATACCGGGTGAGAACCGGAAACAGTAAATCGATACCGGCAATAAACACGGAACAACACATATCTGCAATAAAAAGTTTCCGGTGTGGTTTGAAATATGAAAGAAAGAATAACACTGCGGAAGATTTTTGTTTTGTCATGGTGTAATTGTACAAAATACCGTTGTTTTTCTGCAAGCACTTTATGAAAACAGCAGGACTGTTCTGTCCTGCTGCCGAGTTACAATTAACACCGGTTATGAATCAAGATATTCTTCTCCGGTACCGAATTTTTCTACTATAAAGTCAATATCTTTGTCACCCCGACCCGAAAGGTTTACCAATATGGATTTTTCCGGATTTTCCCGTGCTGCTTTCAATGCATACGCAACGGCATGGGAACTCTCCAAAGCAGGAATAATACCTTCCAACCGGCACAGTGTATAGAAAGCATGAAGACAGGCTTTATCATCTGCTGTGGTATAGGAGATGCGGCCGGTATCTTTCAGCATACAGTGTTCCGGTCCGCTGCCGGGATAATCAAGACCGCTGGCGATAGAATATACCGGTTGGGGATTTCCCTGGTCATCCTGTAACAAGTAACTTTTGAATCCGTGGAGGATACCAGGTTTTCCGTAGCATAAGCTGGCGGCGTGGTCACCGGGTTTGAGGGAACGGCCGGCTGGTTCAACACCGGTTAAGGAAACATCTTCGTCATTGATAAAACCGGAGAAAATACCCATGGCATTTGACCCGCCGCCGACACAGGCAGTAACCTCGTCAGGTAATTCCCCGGTCATTTCCAGAAACTGCTCCCGGGCTTCCACCCCGACGATATGTTGAAAATCCCGTACCATCATAGGGAACGGATGCGGACCGACAACAGATCCGATACAATAAATGCTGTTTACCGGATCTTGCAGATATGCTTCAAACGCTGAGTCTACGGCTTCTTTCAATGTCTTTAGCCCATGGGTGACGGGAACAACTTTTGCTCCCAACAGCTGCATACGGATAACATTGGGATGTTCTTTTGCAATATCAACTTCTCCCATGTGGATTTCACATTCCAGTCCAAAATAAGCGGCTGCTGTTGCCAATGCAACTCCGTGCTGTCCGGCACCGGTTTCGGCAATCAATTTCTTTTTTCCCATGTATTTTGCCAACAGTCCTTCTCCCATACAATGATTGAGTTTATGGGCACCGGTATGGTTTAAATCTTCCCGTTTCAGGTAAATTCTTCCGCCATATGCATCAGACAACCGGCTGCAATAATATACCGGAGTTGGTCTTCCTTGGAAATGTTTGCGGATACTCCGCAACTCTGTGATGAAATCATGGGACTTACTGATATGGAAATATGCCTGGGTAATTTTATCCATTTCAGCCTGTAATACCGGCGGAATGAATGAACCGCCATATTCGCCAAAATACCCTTTCTGGTCAGGGAAATGTTTTAGGTAATCTTGCATGGGATCTCCTTTTGTGTTACTGTTTATAGTAACAATATACCAGACAGATTTTTTCTTGTCAAGTAGAAATTTATTATTTGCTTCTTTGCGATTATTTATTTATACTGAATCTATGAGCATTTCATATGTTTTTTTGTTATTTTTATGTTACAGCTTTGTCGGATGGATATGGGAAACAACGTATTGTTCAATTAAACAGCACCAGTTTGTTAACCGGGGTTTTTTGTTTGGTCCGATTTGTCCGGTATATGGGTTCGGCGGGATGATGATTATGTACCTGCTGCGACCTTGGGCAGATACGTGGATACCTCTGTTTTTTGCATCTATGTTTTTGACTTCCCTGTTGGAATATATAACCAGCTGGGGATTGGAAGTTTTATTTCATACAAAATGGTGGGATTATTCTCAACGGAAATTCAACCTGCATGGTCGGATTTGTCTTGCAGGGGCAGTAACATTCGGGGTAATGGGTACATTAATTTGTCATTTTGTGCACCCACCGTTGGAACAGGCAATTCTTTCTTTGCCATATAAGACTGCCTGTATAGTTGCCGGTAGTTTATTTACAGTTTTTATTGTGGATATTGCAGTTACCGTGAAAGGTCTGGTTGATTTTACCGAGCATATGGCAAAACTCAAAGAGTTTGCAGAAGGATTCAAAGAACGGTACCGGGAAGAAAACTGGTTTAAAGAACATATACACTCATTGTCGGATTTATTTGAATTTGCCAAAGAAAAAACACATCTTGAGCAACTTCATTTGAGCGAATCTGTATTGCAGAAGCTGGAAAATTTTTCCGATCGGCAGCGTAAGATGACTGGTTTTATGAAACGGTTCCCTACAATGTACAGTAAAAAATATACCAGTGCTGTGGAAAATCTCCGGTACCGGGTCAAACAGGAAATTGAACAAAAACGGGCTGCACGGAAAAACCGACGGGAGCAGAAACTGCGGTAATCCG
This sequence comes from uncultured Treponema sp., assembly GCA_944389965.1. Classification (GTDB taxonomy): domain Bacteria; phylum Spirochaetota; class Spirochaetia; order Treponematales; family Treponemataceae; genus Treponema_F. The sequence continues at coordinate 36,801 of CALXOI010000006.1, read as the reverse complement.
GTATTTCGGTTGGATTATACTGCACAGATACGGGTGTCTGCAGCGTTTCGGGACAGTTTGTTTGCTCCTGTTCAAGCCGTCAAAAGGGGATGATAATATATTGTCATCCCCTCTCGTGTTACTTTGGATAAGTTTTTGCCGGCTAATATCCGCTGAAAACAAATTTATTTTTTACCCGGATGCTGTGCAACCGGATATACTACCGGTACGGCACGTTGCCTGGCACAAAAAATTCGTATTTATAATGCCTGAATATCCTGAATCAGCTCCTGTACCGCTTCATCGGTTGTAGCCCAGCTGGTGCAGAATCTCACTGCGACATGCTCGCCTTCAACCTGTTTCCAGTAGGAAAAGCAATACTTTTTCCCCAGAATTTCCCGGGCAGCCGCCGGAAGTACCGGGAACAACTGATTTGTATAAGAATCATACAGGAACAGAAAGCCTTTTTGCAGAAATGCTTCCCGGATACGGAGTGCCTGTTGTACGGCTTTTTCTGCCACAGTAAAATACAGGTTGTCAGTGAGCAGTGTATCAAACTGGATACCCAGCAGTCGGCCTTTTGCCAGCATTCCACCCTTTTGTTTTATCATGTATCGGAAATCTTTTTTCAAAGTTTCGTGTTTAATGACAACTGCTTCTCCGAACAATGCACCGACTTTTGTTCCACCGATATAGAAAACGTCGCTGAGCCGGGCAATATCCTGCAGTGTGCAATCGTTTTTTGGAGAAGACAATCCATATCCTAACCGGGCTCCGTCAATGAACAGCAGCATATTGTATTCTCTGCATACTTCCGAAATTGCTTCCAGAGATGCTTTTGAATATAAAAGACCTGTTTCTGTCGGAAATGAAATATATACCATTCCCGGTTGTACCGTATGTTCCCGGTCAGGGTCTTTTTGATGGGTAATACAAACGTCCCTGATACGGGCTGCGGAAATCCTCCCGTCATCAGTCGGAATCGCAAGGATTTTGTGCCCACTTGATTCAATGGAACCGGTTTCATGGGCATTAATGTGACCTGTATCAGGGGCTATAACTCCCTGGTACGGCCGGAGGGCTGCAGAAATAACGGTGAGGTTTGCCTGTGTACCGCCGGTTAAAAAGTGGACGTCTGCATCTGGGGTACCGCATAAATTCCGGATTTTATTCCGGGCAGACTGACAGAACGGGTCGTTCCCATAACCGGTTGTCTGCTGCATATTTGTTTCAATCAAGGCATCAAGAATCTGCGGGCAGGCACCTTCTGTGTAATCACATTCAAAATGTATCATATAATAACTCCTTTTGTGGATGGAATTATTCCTGCCCGGCGGATATCCGGTTCCACAGCAGTTCTGATTGCTTTTGCTGCAGCTTTGAATAATCCTTCCATTTTATGATGATCGCTGCGACCCCGGAGTATATCCAGGTGCAGATTACATTTTGCTCCTGAAACAAAACCTTGCCAAAAGTCTTCAAACGTATCTGTCTGGAAACTTGATTCTGTACCATTGGGACTGATGGAAACCAGCGGTACACCAGATAAGGCAGCATTACAGATGAGGTAACTTCTGCCGCCAAAATCAACAGCGGCTTGGGCAAGGGTTTCATCCATGGGATACAGGCAAAACCCGTTCCGGTTTATTCCTGCACAATTGCCCAGAGCTGCAGCAAATAGTTGTCCTAATACAATACCAGTATCTTCAATTAAATGATGCTGATCAACATGCAAATCTCCGGACAGGGTTCCTTTTAAGTCAAATAATCCATGTTTGCAAAAGGAATTCAGCATATGAGTAAAGAACCCTATTGGACAGGATATATCACAGATACCGGAACCGTCAAGATTCAATTCAAGGCTGATGTGTGTTTCTTTTGTCTCACGGGTTATCTGGGCAGTCCGGGGTTGCCATTCTGTTCCGTCTGTTTTTTTTTCTGACATACTGACCTTCTCTAATTATAAATTATAACATATTATGCAAGAACTTTCCGTAAATCATATTCAAGAATATCAGTTGCGCCTAATGCTTTTAATTTCGGAAGAAGAACCGGAACTTCACTTTTTTTGACTGCGATTTTAATTGCGTATCCATCATCTCCGTACAATGGAGATACGGTGGGACTCCGCATGGATGGTAATCCGGTAACCAGATCCTGAAAGCGGGCCCGGGTTACATTCATTTCCAGCATAACCCGGTCACGGGCATCAAGTACTGCTTCAAATAACATTTTTAATTCCATGATTTTTTGCTTTTTGGCAGGGTTTGCCAGGGCTGCTTTAGATGCGAACATCCGGGTGGAACTGGTCATAATAGTGTCTACAATCCGTAATCCGTTTTCCATCAAAGTCCGGCCGGTAGCCGTGTTGTCGATAATCATGTCTGCGTCATCCGGCGGAAACACTTCTGTTGCCCCGTATGTCCTGACAATCAGGGAATCCTGCTGCCGGTTATTAAGCCACTTCCGGGCAATTTTTTCATATTCAGTAGCAACAATAATCCGCTTTGTTTTTAAAGATTCATCAGATACCGTATTTGGTACAGCGGCGACAATACGTACAGTGTCGAATCCTAAATCCATGATTTCTTCTACGTCAGCACCGGTTTCTTCAATCCAGTCCCGGCCGGTAAATCCGACGTCATGGGCGCCAAGTTCCAGCAGTTTACCGATATTTTGGGGCTTCATGACTTTTGCTTCTAAATCATCCTGATTCACTGTAGGGCGGTATGCCCGGTCCGGTAACTTTATACTGATCCCGGCTCCATTGAACAGTTCCACAACATTGTCATAAATTCTTCCTTTTGGCAGCAGAATTTTTAATTTTTCCATATGTTTTATCCTCCATGCACTGCACAATAAATAAAAAACCGCCTGCCTGAATCGCAAGCGGTTTCTGTATTTACATACATCATACAGCATATCATTCAGGCAAATGTGACCGGGAACATATGGTGATGTACGTGCAGTTTAATTTCAGTCATTATAATGTAATTAAACTGTAAAAAGCGGCTCCTGTCAAGACGGGCATCAGGGGAATATGTTTGATTCCTGTCCTTAATCTAGTCTACTTACGCAGGTCTTTCTAGGAATATTAGTTTTTTACTTAAAATGTACTGTCAGTATCACAAGTTATCGGACTTTTTTTCGGTGTCTGTATGTATATATCAATTTCATTTCCTGTTGCTTTCTAGTGTTCACATTTGGTGCGATATATTTTAATTTCTTTTATAACATAAGGTATGAATATATGGCAAACCGATTTCTTTTTTTCAAACATAAAGAAAAACGGTTCGATGTATCCATACTGGTGAGGTAATTCCTCGGTTTGTGTCTGGACCGTCAGAGATATAATCTGTCTGTTAGTTGTATACAGCAAAGGGATAAGTTGCAGAGATGAATGTTTGATTTCTGCAAAAAGCATTAAAGAAATATTTTTTTCTGTCCTGTCACACTTTATTTACAGTATAATCAAGCATAATGTACCATAGAATACACGCAAGGAGCTGATTTTAATACTAGTTACCGGTATAATAACCAGCAGAAGGAATACAACAAAAATACCGTTTGCAATCCTCTTTTCTGTATAGTGTTCTATCGGGAATCGAAAAAAGATGACCGGATATTAAACATTCGGTCTTTTAGATAATTGAATTACGACAATTTTGATCTGCCACAAGTATTACAGTTAGAAACTGATAGTTTGTAAAAAGAAAAAAAGCAATTTGCTTTTACTGCAATAATTTTTCTGACGCGGCTAAAATCGAATTATATATAAATGATGGCGTATCAAAGAACAGAGACATTTGTCCGAAAGAACGAGATAAAAATTTTCTGTATTCATGTATAGGGCAGTATTATTATGGGTATCTTTGGAAAATAAATAGTTTTCCGGATTTATATTTTGCTGGTATTACTTTTTGTAAACAACAGACCTAATTGCGGTAATATTGTTTGGTTATTTATGGTTATATATAGTAAAAATTTCTTATGGTGAATATTTTGTACCGATATTATACATATATCTATACAAACGGTATATGTTGTATACCATTGGTGAATGGTTGTTTTAACAGAGGCACTGTATGAAGCAAAAAATCGTTTTTATCCTAGGTAGTATTATTATTTCTCTTTTTTCTTGTACAAACAAAAAAGAGAATTCTTCTCTCAAGCTGACAGAAGTCCGTATTGGAGTTCATAATAATGCCGGAGGAATATCACTTGCTGCTGCTGCCGTGGAAAAAGGTCTTTTTACAAAATATGGAATAAAACCAGTTTTTACTATTGTAGAAAGTGGCTTGGCTGAAATGGAAGCAATGCGTGGTGATGATAGAAAACTTGATATCGGCTATATCGGATCCGGGGTTGCATGGAATGTAGTGGACGGGGATGGTAATGGGGTATCCTTTGTCTTTTTTGATGTATTAAGTAATGCCGAAATGCTGATAGCAAAAAAGGATATCTTTTTTGACCGTAATGGAAATGGAAAATATGATTATGATGAGATTTATCAGGGATTACGGGGACAAACTGTCTATCTTGAAATAGGAACAACACCAGGTAACTGGTTCAAGGATTTAATCGATTTGATTAATGAGGGAAAGCAGGAGAATGAAAAGTTGTGGATTTATAGTGAGGTGTCTTCTTATCTCCCGGATTATACTTCTCCGAATTCTGATGAGCGGAACAAAGTAACTGTTGTTAATACCTTGAATTCACGACTTCCTGATGGCATGGATGCAACAGGAAACATGGATATTGTTGTCGGATTTTCCCCTGTTACAACAATGATTATAAATACAAATCCAGATGCAGAAAAAATCGCAACGACTGTAGGTAATTTCCCGGTTGAAAAAGCATTTCCATCAACATGGGTTGCTAGTGATGCATGGCTTCAGGAAAATCCTGAACTTGCTCAAAATTTTATTTATGCATTATATGAAGCAGCTATTTGGCGGTCGGATAATTTAAACCAGTCTATTCGGAAGGGAGAGATTTTGGCACAAGTTCAGGAGGGGGTGTATGATGCAGATGGACTTATTGCTCTGTCAAAGCCAGATTATCAAGAATGGTTTTTATCTCCAACTGCTCGTGGATATATACAGATGTGGGCTTTATATGAAAAAGCAAAGAAGGATGTTCCTTCTGGTCATCAAATAAAATCTTTCAAAGAAGCGTTTAAAGATTCATTGATGTTGAATGCAATTCGCACTATAAAGTAAGGCTGATCTAGACTTCAGAGTAAAAAAGGGGGTTAGTGGTTGTTATACAATGTTCTATATTTCTTTTTGATGTCAATGATAAAACATGACGGATGTGTGGGTTTTAATATATCAGTATTGTCAAATATTATTTGACGTTATGGATAATAATAAATTCGATAAAATTTTATAAAAAAAACTTGCGTTATTTTAAAAGTATGATATTATATATTTAGAGACGGAAAAGAATGACGGTCGGCAGAGTGACCGTAAAAAACAACAAGGGGGTCATATGGAAAATCCACCTGAAAGAGTTGCCCCGGTTGGGGCGAATCGGTAATATTACATTCACCTGCATTGCAGGAATATATGATTAATCTAGCGGATTAAGATATAAAAAGTTCTTTCTGGAGATTAGATTAATAACAGCCGGCGTTAGGCCGGCTTTTTTTATCTTGACAGAAATTTTTTTTCAGACAGGATAAGATTATGAATACATTTAAACAAATTAATCCCGGAGACTTAGTTCGGAATCCTTTTAAGATGATTGGTTCTGACTGGATGCTGATAACAGCAGAAAAAAATGGAACTGTAAATACAATGACCGCTTCTTGGGGCGGTGTAGGCATATTATGGAACAAACCGGTTGCCTTTGTATTTATCCGACCCCAGCGTTATACGAAAGAATTCGTAGATAATTCTGATTTTTTGTCATTATCTGTATTGAATGATGCTTTTCGTTCACAGTTGAATTATTTGGGAACAGTATCCGGTAGGAATGAGCCAAAAATTGAAAAGTCCGGACTTTCTGTTCGCAGGGAACACGGTATTCCATTTTTTGATGAAGCGGAGGTGGTATTTCTCTGTCGTAAATTATATGCTCAAACATTAGATTCAGCCTGTTTTATAGATACCGATATTGATGCTGCTGTATATGCTGGCAAGGATTATCACACTGTGTATGTCTGTGAAATAAAAGAAATTTTAGTTAGATAAATTATTTTGTCAGAATACCAACACATATTTTAAGCAGGAGATATATGAAAACATATGATGTGGTGGTTATCGGTGCCGGAAACGGCGGGCTTGCGGCTGCTATCAGGTTGTTGCAGGGCGGAGCCCGGGTTTTAGTTGTCGAGAAACACAATTTGCCAGGTGGTTTTGCCACTAGTTTCCGCCGGGGGCGTTTTGAATTTGAAGCATCCCTTCATGAGCTGAATGATTTTGGTACTGCGGATAATGCAGGGGATTTGCGTCTTCTTTTTGATGAATTGGGGATTACGGAAAAAATAGAATGGATTCAGATTCCGGATGCGTACCGGGTTATTTCCCGGGCGGAACATCTGGATGCAGTACTTCCTTTTGGTGTCGAAGCCTTTACCGATAAAATGGAGTCATACGTACCCGGTTGCCGTTCTTCTGTAAAGCGGTTTTTTGATTTGGCAGAGGAAATCCGGCAGGCTCAGGTGTACAGTTCCTCTGTGAATGGAAACACTGATCCAAAGATTATGGTCAGCCGATACGGTAATTTTGTTCGTACCGGCTCCTACTCTGTAAATGAAGTCTTTAAAACTTTAAAAATGCCGAAAAAAGCGGCGGATATTTTGAATGCGTACTGGTGTTATCTGGGAGCTCATTGCGATGATTTGAGTTTTATCCATTACGCAGCTATGGTGTACCGGTATATTTTGCGTGGTGTATCCATGCCAAAAAACCGTTCTCATGAAATATCCTTGGCATTTGTGGAACGGATCAGGGAGCTTGGCGGCGACATCAGGTTCAATACAGAAGCAGTGCGGATTCTCACGGATGAAAAAGACGGCGGTGTTACTGGTGTTGTACTGCATAACGGGACAGAAATTCCTGTACACCATGTAATTGCAAACTGTATGCCCCATGTTGTATTTGGAAGAATGATGAACCGGGTTCCTATGGAGGAAACTAAAGCTGCCAATACCCGGAAATTTGCCGGTAGAGGCTACTCATTATTTTTAGGTTTAAACAAGTCCGCTGATGAACTGGGCATAGATAACCACAACTACTTTATTTACGATACCATGGATACGGTAGAACAATACAACCGGATGAAAACCATTGCAGGGAACAATGGGCAGGCAACGGTGTGCTTAAACCGGGCTTACCCGGAGTGCTCCCCGGCAGGAACATGCATAATGTATTTCACTACATTATATATGGAAGATGATTGGGGGCGGATTACACCGCAGGAATATGTAAAAACGAAGAATCAGGTCGCTTCCCGAATGATTGAGAGGTTTGAACAGGATACCGGGGCAAAAATCAGGGATGCAATAGAAGAAGTGTCAATTGCGACACCCATGACCTACGCCCGGTATTGCGGCCATCCGGAAGGGGTGATTTACGGTTACGAGTCCCAGTACTGGGACGGTTTGATGCCGCGGCTTCAAATGATGGCAGAAGACCACCGCATCCGGGGCTTACGGTTTGCCGGCGGTCACGCCATGCGGTTGTCGGGTTTTTCCAGTGCTTATTTTTCCGGTGATATTGCTGGCCGCCAGACTGTAGGCGATATAAAAAGAGAAGGCTGAGTATGTCGTATACATTTAAAAGAAATATTTTTGGGTTTATGGATTTGCTTCGATTTAAGAAAATGGTTCCTGCCAGGCGGAAAATTTTTGAGAACGGTTCTGCCGCCCCGTTGCAGGAAACATACCGGGTAAACGAAACCGCTGCGGTTCTTCATCCGGGATACCAGACTGCTGTACTGGAAAAAATCGAAAGCCGGACTTCTGACACAAAAACCTTTACATTTGCCCTTTCAAAACCGGTATTTTTCCGGGCGGGACAATATGTTACGGTAGGTTGCCTGGTAGACGGCAGCGAAGTGTCCCGTCCCTATGCGGTGACATCTGCGCCTTTGCGGGGCTTGGAACGGGAATTGACTGTCACCGTAAAAAAGTGCGGTTTTTTTAGCTCCTATTTGTTTGATCGGGCAAAAACTGGTGACAGTTTTATCATTGGTGATCCTTCCGGTGAGTTTTATTATGAAGGGCTGAAAGATGCCCCTCAGGTTGTGGCTTTAGCCGGCGGCAGCGGTATTACGCCTTTTTACTCCATGGCGCAGGCTATCCGGGATGGAACGGAAGATTTTTCCTTAACAGTTATTTACGGGGCCCGAACAGAACAGGATTTGATTTTCAAAAAGGAATTGGATGCTCTGGGGGACAACCGTATCCGGGTTGTATATGTGCTCAGTGATGAAACAAAAGACGGTTATGAATCCGGCTTCATTACAAAAGATTTAATTCTCCGTACCGTCCACGGGGATTTCACAGTGATGATGTGCGGACCGGAACCCATGTACCGTCATCTGGAAAAAGAGCTGGAACCGCTAAATCTGCCGGCCAAACGGATAAAAAAAGAAGCGAACTGTGTAGGAATACGGGATGTACCGGATAAAACATTTTCCCTAACGGTTACAACCGGTGATTCCACGGTGACGGTTCCCGCCGTTGCGGGAGAAACCTTGCTGGTTGCCATGGAACGGGCAGGTCTGAAAGTTCCCGCCCGGTGCAGGGCCGGAGGGTGTGGGTTCTGTCACAGCAGGTTGATTTCCGGAGATTTTATCATTGCCGGTAATGACAAACGACGGCTGGCGGATAAGAAATTCGGTTATATTCACCCCTGTTGTTCTTATCCTGATTCTGACATGGCATTGGAAGTTCCGCCCTGTCCGTAATCTCTGTAACACTCCTTGTGTTGGTTGAGTGGCGGATAGCTCTGAATCATGACTGGTGCCCGGACAAAATCCTGGCGGGCTTCTTCTTTGTAAAAAATATGCTTGGATGCAAAAGACCATTCATTGCCAAGAAGCAGGATATATAGTACACTAATGGTTCGGAGGTATATTTGTGGAAGAAGAACGTATTGTTCCGTCTAGTGATACAGATGATGAAATTAGCTTACTCGATTTGCTTGCAGTATTATGGCACCGTAAATGGCTGATTCTTGGTATTACTGTTGCAGCTATGATTGCCGTTGTTGCAGTTTCTGTTATTTCATTAGTGCAACCCCCGGAATCCTCAATCCTTCCCAATAAATATACACCGCAGGCGCTCATGTTGATAAATGACTCATCGTCATCTGGGAGTTCCCTTTCATCTGTGTTGAATTCCAGTGGCTTAGGTAGTTTGGCAAGTTTAGCGGGAGTTTCTGTTCCTACCGGTAGTTCAAACAGTGCATTGGCCGTATACTTGTGTAGTACCAATTCTTTTCTTGATGCTGTAGTCGATAAGTTTGATTTAATAAACCGGTATGAAATAGAAAAAAATCCCCGGGCGAACAGCCGCAAGGCATTAAAAGAAGTTCTGACTGCAAGTGTTGATGAAGATACTGGTGTGCTGTCAGTCAGTTTTACTGATATTGATCCGGTGTTTGCCCGGGATGTGGTAGATTTTTGTGTTGATTATTTGGAACAACGTTTTTTAGAGCTGGGATTAGATCAGAATTTGATAGAAAAGAAAAATCTGGAAGAAAATATAGAGACTGCGTATAATGAAATTCTTCGGTTACAAAAAGAATCTCAACAGTTGGATCAATCTGTAGCATATGGGTATGGCTCTTCTGCAGCATCGATTCCATCAATTATATTGGATGCCTCTATGCTTGAGCTTGAATTGCAGGCCCAACAGACAATTTATACACAGTTAAAAGCCCAGTTGGAGTTGTTAAAGGTGTCTATGGCTAGTGAGAAACCAGTATTTCAGGTTTTAGAACGTCCTGAAGTTCCAGATATGAAGTCAGGTCCGTCGCGAGGAATGCTTTGTATCATTGTTACGTTTGCTGCTGGCTTTTTCTCCGTTTTTCTTGCATTTTTCCTGAATGCGTTGGATAATATTAAAAAAGATCCAGAAGCGATAAAAAAATTTAAAAAATAGGAATTGTATACTAATCTGATATTGATTTTATGGCATATTACGGTAGGGAGATGATAATAATGCCTGTGTTTATCTTTTTTTCTTTTTTATTGTCTGTTGTAATAATTCCCCTGGTTATTTATTTTTGCCGGCGGAATGGCTGGTATGATTTTGTAGATGAACGTAAAGTCCACAGTGGTAATATTCCCCGATTAGGAAGCATTGGTTTTTGTTTCGCTTTTATCATTACTACGGTATGTTATTTTATGATTTATACCAGATCGTATAATAATTGGGTTGCATTATCTGTTGCTGGTTTTATTATTTTTATTTTTGGTATCGTTGATGATTTTAAAAATTTACCGGCAAAGATAAAACTGTTGGTTCAGATTCTTGTTGCAATAATTTTAATAATGAATGGTTACCGGATAACCCAAATAGGGAGCTGGTTTTTAGGATGGCTTAGTTGGCCGGTAACATTTTTCTGGTTTATTGGCATAATTAATGCATTCAATTTAATTGATGGTGTAGATGCTTTGTGTGGTGGTATTTCTTTTCTGGTATTGATAACGCTAGGAGTTGTATTTATAGCTTCGCAGAAAATTGATTCTGCATTTCTGTGTTTTAGTCTTGCTGCATCTGTTGCGGGTTTTTTAGTTTATAATAAACCGAAAGCGAAAATATTTATGGGTGATGGGGGCAGCCAATTTTTAGGTCTTATGATAGCAGCGCTGGCATTAAATTTTACCCGTCCTGCTTTTGAGTATAATAAATTTCTTGCTGCCGCCTTGTTGGTTTCTGTACCTGCGTTCGATACTATTGCTGCTATATGGAGACGTACCCGGGAACACCGGTCATTTTTCAGTCCGGATAAAGCACACTTGCATCACAAACTGATGAATATGGGTTATTCAACAATAGATATTTTGTTGCTGATTTATATACTACAAACGGGAATTTGTGTTGTTACCCTGCTGGCTTTATGGACAGGCGGTATCAAGGGTGAATTGATTCTGATTGCAGGGCTGTGTGCTGTCTGCCTGTTTTATACGGTTATTCATTATACGAATAGGGCTGTAAACCGTAAAAATCATGCTGCTAAATAGCAGGACAAAGTAAAAGTATATAGATACACATCTGGTTGTTATGGAGTTTATCAGGAGACTGGTATGCTGCTGCCGGTTGTTTATTTATTATGTTTATAAATTCATAATATGCGCCAATTTATATGTTACTTCTGCTAATGATATATTATAATCGTATATATAGGGAACGGATTGCGACAGTATCTTTTCCCTGCGTTTTTAACATTTTGACAACTGCCGTTCCCTATTCATCTAGTGCAGAATAGAAAATATAAGCGAAATATTATAAATTATACTGAAATAATAACATATTTTCCGGTATTTTTACATTTTTGATGTCTACTGGAAATATATGTTTTTTATTGCCATTTAATGTGCTAAACAGTATATTATACTATAATATAGTAATATCAATGTGTAATATATAAATTCAGGGAGCGTTGTTATTGTGGTTTTCTACTCAAAACTTAAACACATAGTATGTGCGGCTGTTCTGGTGACGTCTGTCGCCGTTGCTCAGGAAGCTCCAACTGTCAGTCTAACTGTAGATGAGGCTGTTGCGTACGCAGATGCAAATAGCAGAACACTTAAAAGTTCCGCTCTTGATTTGGAAATAAAAAAACGGGCAGCTGATTTATCCTGGAATCAGTTTCTGCCATCAGTAAATATGTCGGCAACAGTAAACCGCAGTAATAAAGTGTCATCATTTTCTTTGCCCGGAATGCCTGATGTTGAACCGACAGAGGCTGATCATTGGACCGCGGTTGGTTCTGTCAGTATTGGTTGGAATTTTTCATTTGCTTTAGTGGACGGGTTGCGGATTATTAAAAAGAATTATGAGGCGGGACTTATTTCTTGGGATCAGGCCCGACGGGAAAACGAGCTACAGATACGCAAATTGTTTTACGGGCTGTTGCTGCAACAGGAAACATTGGCAATTCAACAGCAGACATTAGAAAATGCCCGGTTAAGGGTTACGCAAGCGGAAATCAACTATCGTAACGGATTAATTCCGGAATTATCATTATTACAAGCTCAAGTTGCATATGAAAATCAACGTCCGTCTGTTTTAAAGATGGAGCAATCATTAAAACAACAGTTGGCTTTGTTTGGTTTTATGCTGGGGATGCCGTCAGATACGCAGATAATATTAACCGGGGAAATTGAACCTGTTTTTATTGATATGAATGCTGATGAATTGATTCAACAATACGGTTTGAATACACCGGATATTGCTGCATTGGAAAAAAATCTTGAAATTATGGAATTAAATCTGTCTGTGCAGAATCTGCAGGCATTTACGCCGGCATTATCCTTGTCTTGGGGGTTTCAGCCGCTTGTCAGCGATATTGATTCAAATTGGCTGGATACGTATTCTGACGGAGGTGCTTTTTCTGCTACATTAGCTTGGAATCTTACTAATATGTTGCCGTTTTCTTCAAACCGTCAGCAGGCAAAAGATACAAAAGTAAATATAGAAAAATTACAAGTGTCTTTAGATACTTTGCGGGAAAGCACGGAACTGGATATCCGCACCCAGGTCGATACTCTTACCCAGTCTCGGGCATCAATTGAAGCTGCTGCCGGAAGTATAGCACTTGCTCAAAAATCTTATGACATGACGCTTGCTGCTTACCGGAACGGAACTACTGAGTTACTGGATGTACGTGATGCAGAAGATCAACTGAACCAGGCAAAGTTAGGATTACTGAATGAAAAATATACTTATTTGACCAGTCTGCTGGATTTAGAATATATGCTGAATGTATCCCTCTCGGATTAACACAGCGCAGTAAGGAGATTGACTATGACTGTTACAAAAAAATTTGTTATTGCCGCTATAGCGCTGGGCGGGCTGGTTATGACCGGCTGCAACCGGTCTGCAGAGGTTTCATCAGCTGTAATTCCTGTAGAAGAGCAGGAAACGGTGTATGCTGTTAATACATATGTAACCGGATCGGAAACGCTTGATGAATATCTGGAATTCGGAGGGGATGTTGGTGCTGTATCCAGCGTTGATATTCTGCCCGATACTTCCGGGAAGCTGACAGGTATCCGGGTGTCGTTGGGAGATACGGTTGTAAAGGATCAACTTCTAGCATATGTGGACGCATCCCGGCCCGGTATGAACTATGAAGCAAGTCCTGTCCGTGCACCTGTGGCCGGAACAATTACGTCTTTTCCTGTCGCTGCGGGGAGTATGGTGTCTCCGTCTGTTTCAATCGGAAAAATCAGCAGTACCCGGGATTTGGAGATAACTATTTCTGTGGCGGAACGGTTTGTGTCCCGGATAAAAAAGGGACAAAAAGCGGTGTTGATGTTTGATGCATATCCAGAAGAAACTTTTTCAGCCAATGTTACTGAAGTGAACCCTGTTTTAGACAGTACATCTCGTTCCATGAGTGTTAAACTTCAACTTGATCCCCGGGATGACCGAATTAAAATTGGTATGTATAGTCGGGTTAAATTGATTACTGATACAAAAAAGGATGTTGTCGCGGTTCCCCGCAGTGCAGTAGTAACACGGATGGATCAGACATTTGTATTTCTTGTTGATTCTGCAACACAAACAGTTACTCAGGTACCGGTTACTACCGGTATTTCAGTTGATGATAAAGTGGAAATTGTGTCCGGACTTGCTGCCGGAAACGAAGTTGTTATTTCGGGACAGACTTTGTTGGATAATGGTAGTCGAGTAAACGTAGTTTCCCGGCAGGGGGTAGCTGAATGACTTTGTCGAAACGTGCGGTGGATAAGCCGACTACCGTACTGATTCTGTTTGTAATACTTTCAGCACTAGGGATTTATTCTTCCCTGCAATTACCGATTGATTTATTGCCGGATATGGAGCTGCCGTATATTGCAGTATCAACGACTTATACTAATGCCGGTCCGGAGGAAGTAGAGCGGTCTGTAACCCGTATATTGGAAAGTGCGGTCTCCAGCGTTTCCGGGTTGAAAAATATGATTTCAACTTCATCGTCTGGTTCCAACCTGGTTCTGCTAGAGTTGAACTATGGTACAAATCTTGATACCGCAACTAACGAAATCCGGGATAAACTTGATCTGGTAAAAGGGATGCTGCCTGATGATGCTGGCTCCCCCATGATTCTGAAAATGGATCCGTCAATGATGCCGGTTATGCAATATGTTGTGACCGGGAACCGGACTCCGGAAGAGTTGCGGCAATATTCTGAGGATATTATCCAGCCCCGGCTTGAACAAGTTGACGGAGTTGCTTCTGCGTCTATCAGTGGAGGCCGGGAAAAAGCAATCATTATTGATATTCCCCGGGATCGGCTGGCAGCCTATTCTCTGACTATTACATCTATTGCCCAGATGATTGCGGCCCAGAATGTAGAAGGTTCCGGCGGAAGTATTTCTGAAAATGATACAACATATTCAATTACGACATCCGGAGAATATACATCTTTGGATGATATACGGAATACTGTTGTAGCATATAAAACGACTGCCGGTAATTATGGTACCACGGCGATTCCTTCGGTGCAGAAAATCCTGCTCCGGGATATTGCAGACGTGTATGAAGGGTATAAATCTGTTTCCAGCCTTGCGTACCGGAATGGAACCCCTTGTGTCATTTTAAGTATTCAAAAACAAAGTGGTAAGAATTCTGTCCAGACAGCCCGGCAGGTGCGGAAACAGGTGGAAAGTATCCAGCCGCTGCTTCCGGTAGATGTCACACTAACTGAAGAATGGAATACAACGGATATTATAGAAACATCTATTAATAATATTATTTCCGCCGTATTGCAAGGTGCTTTTTTAGCAATCGTTGTGTTATTCATTTTTTTACGCAGTTTAAAAAGTACGATTATCATTGGAATTACGATACCGGTATCATTAGTTATTACATTGGGCTTGATGAAATTTGCCGGTTTTTCTCTGAATATGATGACACTTGCCGGATTGTCTCTTGGTGTCGGTATGCTAGTTGATAATTCTATTGTTATTTTGGAAAATATTTACAGCTACCGGGCAAAGGGGGCAAAACCGGTTGTTGCTGCCGTGCTTGGATCCCAGGAAATGATTATGGCGATTACTGCCAGTACGTTGACAACAATCTGTGTCTTTTTACCGTTGGTTATGTACAATAACGAACTGGGTATGATCGGACAGATTTTTTCAGGACTTACGTTTACTGTTGTGTTTTCGTTAGTATGCAGTCTTGCTGTAGCTGTTGTTCTGGTTCCGGTACTGGCATCAAAGTATTTAAAATTGGAAAATATTGCCGGCAGAAATAGAACTGGATTTTTAGGAACCATAGACCGGAGTGTTACCCGGTTGTTTGATAGAATTGATTCCGGATATGGACGGGCGGTACGTTGGGTTCTTCATCATAAACTGTTGATTATCGCTGTTATTTTTGTTCTGCTGGTTGCCAGTTTGATGATGATACCGGTAATTGGATTTATCTATATGCCGGAACAGGGATCAAACAGTGTGTCAGTTAGTCTGGAAATGCCGAAGGGTACCAGGCTTGAAACAACAGATGAAATTATCCGGCAGCTGGAAACTTTGGTATTAAGGGATGTGAAAGGAATAAAATCTTCTACAGTTTCTGTTGGGGGAAATTCCATGATGGGACTTGGAGGTAGTTCTTCAAATACTGCATCACTGAGCATCAATTTGTATCCGTCAGATGAGCGGCAGGAAGGTTGGGACAGCGATGAAACAGCTAGAAACAAGATACGCCGGTATTTCACGATGTTTCCCGGTGCGGTTTTTTCGTTCGGTTCCAGCAGTACGAGCATGGGTGGCAGTGATATTGATATTGTATTGAAAAGCAACAGTATGGAACAATTGCAGGCGGCTGCATCAGATATATCCCTTGCGTTATCTGATTATGCCGGTGATGTTTTAACAGAAGTTTCCAGCAGTATGGAAGACGGTCTTCCCCAGATAGACATTGTGATTGACCGCAATAAAATGCAGGATCTCGGCCTGACTATTTATAATGTTAGCAATGAAATCAAAGCTAATGTGAACGGAACAACAGCCAGCCGTTACCGGGATGGTGGTAATGAAATAGATATTGTAGTTCAACTTCCGGAAGAGGACCGGTCCCGGCTTTTGGATTTGGAGCAGATATTTGTACTTAATTCTGCCGGACAGCGGATTCCATTGGCAAATTTCGCTTCATATGAACAGGGTGAATCTCCGGTTTCAATTTCCCGGGAAAATCAGATGCGGACTATGCACGTTACTGCAAAAAAGCAGAATTGGCGTCAGGCTACGACAGAAGTACAGACACTTGTTGATAAAATTATCCGTGAGCAGGTCGTTCTGGGCGATGATGTTCGAATCAGTTATGGCGGTAGTTTTGAAAGTCTTCAGGAAGGTTTGACACAGTTCGCAATAATCATTTTAATGGCGGTTATTCTGGTTTTTGCTGTTATGGCAAGTCAGTTTGAATCGTTTTTGGATCCGTTTATCGTCTTGTTTACGATACCATTGTCAATTATCGGTATTGTTGCCATGTACCTTATGTCCGGTTCTCCTCTGAATATGATTACTGCAGTAGGTGCTCTGGTATTGGTTGGTATTGTTGTTAACAATGGTATTGTTCTGGTTGATTATACCAATTTGTTACGGAAACGGGGATATGGGCTGGAAGATGCCTGTGTAGAGGCAGCCCGGAATCGTTTGCGGCCGATTTTGATGACAACGCTGACAACTGTACTGGGACTTGTTCCTATGGCCTTCTTTCCTGGTGACGGTTCAGAAATGACACAGCCGATAGGGCAGACTGTTTTGGGAGGACTGACATTCAGCACAACCATGACGTTGTTCTTAATGCCGACCCTTTACTATATTTTCAACCGGTTCCGGGAAAAACGTGCTACGAAAAAGACTGCTAAGAAACAGCTTCGGCAGGAGCGCCGGAATGCACGTAATGCAAAGAAGCACCCTATATCTGCTGTAACTGGTCCGGATGCAGAAAATATTTCTGGTCATGGAGACTCCGGTATCAGCAGTTATGGTATGGAGGATATTGATGAGTAAGCAGGATATGTCCCGGAAAGATGAGAATAAACGGATTCGGCTGGAAATTATTATGAGCCAATCCATTGAAGAAGATTTTGTAACAGCTTTTATGAATGCTGATACCGGAAAACAGTTTACTAAAATTTCCGCAATAATGGGTCAAGGGTTTTCTGTCCCCAAGATGGGGGATGCGGTCTGGCCCCAGCTAAATTGTATGTATCTTGTTTATTGTACAAAAAAGCAGGCTGCTGAAGTTGCTGCAGTGGTGGAGCAACTCCGCCGGGAGTATCCCGGCGAAGGGCTCGCTTGTTTTAAGAGTAAAGCAAAAATTTTGTAGTATTAATTTTCGGGTGTCAGATACACAGTTACAAAATTATTCCGGTCCAAATAAGTCCGGGCTGCCTGCATCATGGAGTCCGGACTTACTAATTTTAGTACCGGTTCGATGTCTGTTGCGTATGACAGAGGGGTTTCGTTGATGGCAAAATCTTCCAGACAGTTTATCCAGTAACTGTTTGTTTTAAGAGCTGTTTCTGCTGACCGCCGGTATGTTTCTGTCAGTTTTGTGATATAGCTGTCCGCAACCGGTTCCTGTTGCAGCAGTTCAATCTGCTCCAGAACGGTTTGTGCCAGTTCCTGTTCCCTGCCCGGTTCACAGCCGAATGAAATCTGCACACAAAAATTCCGTTCCGGCGAACCAAATACCGTATTTAGTTCCGTATATACACTGACGCCGTAAGTTCCGCTTTTGTCTTCACGAATAACTTCCCGTAATCGGATGTCCAACAGAGAGCGGAGCATTTCCAACATAGCGGCATCGGTATGGTTCCGGGATATATCCGCTTCCGGAAGATTCCCGCCGAATGCGATAAATACACTGCTTTGGGCATCCTGTCCTTTCTGAACCTGCGCCACCGGGTTTCCGTCCGGGAAAGAAGGTTCTGTCCATCGGGCTGTTTCTGTTATTTCCGGATCTGCCGGAAGCGTTGCGATGTATGTTTCAGCCAAGGACAGGAGTTCTGTTTCATTGAAATCCCCTACGAATATAAAAGTAAAATCTGCTGCGTTGGCAAACCGTTCCTGGTAAATGGTTTCGGCATCAGATTGATTCATTAAAGCTGTGAATTCCGGTGTGATTGCGCTTTTACGGATACTGCTTCCGTACAGAATGTCAACAATTGTATCCTGGAACACTGCTGCGGGCTGGGTTTCCCGGCTTGAAGCAATTATGCCGGCTGTCGCAGTGAGGTTTGCCCACCCGGTACTGGTAAAATCAGGGGCAGCAAAAGACAGGTGAATCAGCTGCATTAAAGTTTCCAAATCCTGTGTTACAACGCTGCCGGTCATGCTTTCTGTTGTTTCCCCGATATATGTTCCTGCAGAGACTTGTATTCCTGCCAGTTTTTTCTGAATTTCTGTGGGTGTGAATCCATTCAAACCGGACATACTGACATAATCCGGTGCAATAAAAGCGGAAGGAACTTTTTCATCTGCAACCAGTGACGCACCGCCCCTGCTGACGGCTTTGAACAATATTTCATTTTTCTTAAAATCTGTTTTTAATGTCAGCAATTTTGCTCCATTTGAGAGCGTGTACTGCATAATTTCCGTATCAGAAACATCTGTGGAAGTTATTATAGATCCGGCATTCTCAGGACGTTCCATCAGCGGACGGTCAGTATTATCTTCTGTGTACGGTTCAAGGGCTTGTGCCGGTGTATAATTCTGCCAGAATTCCAGCAGGTCTGCTTCCGACGGAATACCGGTTGCCGTATCCGGTGCTGCTACCATCAGCAACTGTCCCCGGGACTGCATCCATTGCCGGGCAGCCTGATTTATTTCTTCCTGGGTAATTGACGGAATAATTTCTGTGTACAAGTTATACGTGTCTTGTATTGACAACACTGTTTGTCCGGTCAGTACATAGTTAATCAGTTCCTGTGCACGTGATGATGAGGGAATATTGTCTGCACTTTGCAGCAGTTGTGCGGCTTGTGACAGAATTTCCTGTTTTGCCCTGTCAAGTTCGCTGTCCAGTATACCGTACTGGCTGAACCGGATGATTTCGTCCAAGAGGGCTGTGAATGTTTCGGTAAAAGAACCTTCCGTCCGGGGAATTGCTGCCGCCACATTGAATAAAGTGGTGTTTGTAAGCCCCTGTGTCATGGCTGCGGCATCCAGCCAAGGGGATGAATCTGACTGGGAAATTTCATTGAGGCGGTTTGTCAGAATTGAACCGGCGATGTTTCGGATAATATCCTGACGGGCTTCGGTTTTTGTTGTGACCGGATAAAAATCCGTGTACTCCAAAAGTTGGATAATGGTGTATGGTTGTTCTTTATCGGTAAATACCAATACATCCGGTTCTGCAGGAGCCGGTACTGTATATGCGGGATTTTCCATTGGTTCATCCGGAACAGGAATATCATTCAGGGCTGTAATCAATGCCTGTTCCAGCACCGCGGGATCTTGATCACCTACAAGTATAACAGACATCCGGTCCGGACGGTACCATGTGGTATAAAAGTCGACAACCCGGTCCCGGCTGATATTTTGAATGACATCCATGCTGCCAATAGGCAACCGGTCCGCATACCGGGAATTTTTAAATAGAAAAGGTATCTGGACATCCTGAAGTCTGCCGTTTACGCCTCTGCCCAGACGCCATTCTTCGGTGATAACCCCCCGTTCTTTGTCCAACTCCGTATTGTCAAAAGTCAGTCCGCACGCCCAATCCCGCAGGATTGTCATTCCGGTAGCAAGGAATTCGGGGTCATCAGCTGGAAGTTCTATCATATAGACGGTTTCATCAAAAGATGTGTATGCATTCACTTCGGGGCCGAATGCCATACCGATACTTTCAAAATAATTTACCAGTTCCTGCTCCGCAAAATGTTCGGAACCGTTAAATGCCATATGTTCAACCAAATGTGCTACACCCCGCTGGTCTTCTTCTTCCATATTTGATCCTGCCTGGACGACCAGCCGCACCGTAATGCGGTTTTCGGGTTCCTCATTGTGTAGAATATAATAATTGAGCCCGTTATCAAGGGTTCCGCTTACAATATCCGGATCCTGCCGGAGAAGCTCTGTTCCGGATTTTGCCTGATTTGTTGTACAGCCGGCAGCCAGTATCAGCAGGACTGTGGCAACACAATACACATAAAATTTTTTCATATAAGCTCCATGTTTCTATTATTTATGGATAAAACTGTATCACAGGAAAAAGGTTTCATACAATAGTTCCAGTGGCGGAAAGATTCGGCTTGCGCCGGGTATTTCTATCTGGTATACTGAAAAAAAGGAGCAGACATGGAACATTCAAAAGTAAAACGGTTCGGAATTTTGACTTCCGGCGGTGATGCACCAGGATTAAATGCTGCTATCCGTGGTGTTGCCCGTACCGCGATGGATCAATTTGGTATGGAAGTGGTCGGTATTCAGGAAGGATACCGGGGGCTGATTCAGGGCAAAGTCCGGCAGCTTCATGCTGATGATTTTTCCGGTATTTTAACCCGGGGTGGAACAATTCTGGGGACATCCCGGGAAAAGCCGTTTAAAAGTGTTGATGTAGACGAAGACGGTTATACAGCGGTAGAGAGGATAAAAAAGAATTATGAACGTTGGGGTCTTGATGCTCTGGTTGTTTTAGGCGGTAATGGTACAAATACAACCGGCAGTCTGCTGTCTCAAGCCGGGTTGAATGTTATCGGTTTGCCAAAGACAATAGATAATGATTTAGTAAAAACAGACATTACATTTGGATTTCATACTGCAGTATCTGTTGCGACGGAAGCTATTGACCGGATTCATACCACGGCTCACAGCCATAACCGTATTATGATAATTGAAGTGATGGGGCATAAAGCCGGTTGGTTGGGATTGTATGCCGGTGTTGCCGGTGGTGGTGATGTTATTCTTTTGCCGGAGATTCCATATAACATTGAATCCATTGCCCGGCATTTGAAACAACGCCGTGATGACGGAAAAGCTTTTTCCATAGTTGTTGTTGCAGAAGGTGCTTTGTCTGAAGAAGAAGCCCTTATGGACAAAAAAACATTTAAACGTACCCGCCAGCAAATGCCGAACTCTATTGGATACCGGGTTGCCCATGAGTTGGAAGAAGCAACAGGTTTGGAATCCCGGGTAACGGTTCTGGGATACCTGCAACGGGGAGGAACCCCTGTTCCCTATGACCGGGCACTTGCCACATTATTCGGTACAACTGCTGCCCATATGCTTGCCCGGGGAGAATTCGGAAAAATGGTTGCACTCCAGAACGGGCGGGCTGTGGGAGTCCCGTTGGAAGATGTTGCCGGAAAAATAAAGAAAGTACCTTTGGATGACCAGATGCTTCTGGCCGGTCGGGAAGTGGGAACGTGTTTCGGAGACTGACATACAAATGCCACTTCTGTCAGGTGTGTGATGGGAACGGTTGTACCGGTGAGTTGCCCGGGATGGGTGGAGTGTATGAAAATGCGAATTTTGTGGACAACTGTGCTGCGTGGAAACAGCTTGCGGCAACATTGAATATTTGTCCCGGCCGGCGGCTGCAGAATGACATTCCGCAGACCGAGACGGGATTTGCACCGGACATGTCTGGAAAAATAAAAAGTATTTCGGTACAGGAAACCTGCCGGTCAGAAAATATGGTCTGTCCCGGGACAGAAACCGGTAATACTGTTTTTGATGCGGGGTTCCTGTTGCCGCCGGTCCGGCTCGCGCCCATTACAGGTGGTGTCGAGAACGTGGGGTATTCCGAAGAACGCTCATTTTATTTTGATCTGATTTTTGCCGCCGCCGCCGCCGGAGTTCCCCTGTCAATCGGGGATGGTTGTCCTGATGAGAAACTGCAGGATGGTATTGATGCTGTTGCCGCCGCTGCCCGGGCGTTTCCCGGAAAAAAAGCTGCCGTTTTTATTAAACCGTATCCAAACGACCGTATTCTGGAGCGGATGGAATGGTCATCCGGTATTGCGGAATGTATCGGTGTGGATATTGATTCTTATAACATTGTCACGATGCGGAATAAAGTGCAGCTTGAAAAAAAGACAACATCCCTTTTGCGGGAATTAAAAACGGCAGCGGCAGTTCCGTTTGCTGTTAAAGGCGTGTTTACACCGGAAGATATTGCAGTAATGGAAGAACTGAAACCTGATATTATTGTGGTTTCAAACCACGGGGGGCGTATCGAAACACGCCGGGGAAGTACCGCCGGTTTCCTTATGGAATACGGGCGGCGGCTGGCTTCTGTATGCGGGGAGCTCTGGATTGACGGCGGAATCCGGTGCAGGGATGATGTCCGGATTGCAGGCATATTGGGGGCATCCCAAGTTATGGTAGGAAGACCGTTCATATCAGCTTTGTGCCGGGGCGGCATTAAAGAAGTGATTCAGGAAGCCGCCCTGTTCCGATGAATCAGTATTGAACCCCGTACTGTGCCCGGTACTGCTTCATTGCGTCCAGATGGCTGGTGCCTTCGATAATGCCGGATTCAATGGCAGCAATAATATCGTTTATTGTTACGATTGAATGGACAGGGATGCCGAATTCATCCCGGGTTTCCTGAACCGCGGATTTTTCGCTGTTCAAGGCTTTTTCCATTCTGTCTACGGATATTATCATAGCAGAAACCGTCACGTCTGCTGCTCCGGTAAGTTTCGGCAGGACTTCCCGCAGGGCTTTTCCGCTGGTCATGACATCTTCGATAATAATAATCCGGTCTCCGTTCCGGGGCTGCCTTCCGATAAACATTCCGCCTTCGCCGTGGTCTTTTGCTTCCTTCCGGTCAAATGCATAAGGCAAATCCGTACCATATTTTGTAAACAGTGCGATTGCGGTACTGACTGCCAACGGAACGCCTTTGTACGCCGGACCAAAGAGCATATCCCCCTGCACATTGTGATCTGTAATACAGTCGGCATAGAAATTTCCGAGCCGGGCAAGATGGGCACCGGTTTTATAGTTACCGGTATTGATAAAATAGGGTGCACGGCGGCCGCTTTTTAGGGTAAAATCCCCGAACGTAAGAACTCCGCTGTCACTCATAAATTTGATGAATTCTTCTTTATACGTCATGACAGTAGTGTAACACAAATATCTGCCGGGGAAAAGCCGGTAAATAGCACTGACAGGACTGAATGATTATGATATACTGCCGAAAAAAGCGGGGTTTTATGACAGTTATTCAAAGTATTTTGTTAGGTATTTTGCAGGGGGTGGCAGAATTCCTCCCGATTTCCAGTTCCGGGCATCTGGCTGTTGCGCAGAGATTATTTGCGCTGGAAGATGTCCCGCTGTTGTTTGATGTTTTGCTTCATGTGGCAACGCTGGTTGCTGTTGTGTTGTTTTTCCGTCGGAAAATAGGAAGTTTATTCTGTGTGCTTGGCAGATGGCTTTGCAGAAAGTCCACGGCAGAGGATGCCGGCGGTTTGCGAATGATTGCCGCATTGTTACTGGGAACTGCTGTTACCGGTGTGTTCGGGCTGGTTTTATCAGATATAATTCCCGATGTACCTCTAAAAGTTGTGTCTGCCGGGTTTATAGTGACAGCAGTATTATTGTTTTTGTCAGGCTGGCTGTCCCGCCGCCGTGCTGCCGGAAATAATGATACAGAAACAGACGGAAAGGTGACGCCGGTTCAGGGTATTTTAATCGGTTTTGCCCAAGGCCTGGGTGTGCTGCCCGGTATTTCCCGTTCCGGTAGTACTATTGCAGGAGCCTTATTGTGTGGTGTTGACCGGACTACAGCTGGAGAATTTTCGTTCCTGTTGTCAATTCCGGCTATATTGGGTGCCTTTTTGTTGGAAATCAAAGATGTGGCAGAAGTCGGCTCCTCGGTTGGTGTCGTTCCGCTTGTTGCCGGCTGCGTTGCAGCATTTATTTCCGGTTTTGCTGCACTTACCGGGCTGATGAAAATCATAAAAAAAGGCCGGTTGGAATGGTTTGCGGTCTATCTGGTACCGCTGGGAATCTTAGGATTGATTTTTTTCTGATTTGCAACATAATACTATATAGATAACAGGCAGCCGTCTGTTGCTTCGGGATTCTAGATCCGGCAGTAACAGACGGTTATTTATTTACGGATTCGAACAGGAGCATGATTATGATATCTAAGCACAAGAAACGGAATATATTGATTTTTACGGCAATATGTGTGGTTGCGTTTTTGGTTGGCTGTGACAGCAAGTCGGTACCTGATGCTTCTTTTACTGAACCTGATACCGGACTGTACGTGATTGATATGCAGCCGGCGGGCGTTTTACCGGTTGCGGTAAAGTATCCGTCCGTATATGTGCAGTTTTCTTTGCCGGTTGTCAGCGTGTCAAAACTAGGCGAACCGGCAGATGTTTCTGAATACATGACTATTGATCCCCCGTTGGAAGGTGTATTCCGGTGGTACGGAACGAGCCTGTTGTGTTTTGATTCCGATACGGCGGTGGTGCCGCAGCGGAAATATACTGTTACATTATCAGATGATATTACTGCAGTTGACGGTACTCCTATATCTGGACCGCTTGTTTTTTCCTTTACCACGGAACCGTTGAAACTGTTATCGGTAACACCCGGCTATGATACGGTACAGCAGGGTGGCTGGGTTGATGTAAGTGATGTTCCTCCCGAAGCTGCCCGATCAGTAGGGCTGTATTTTTCATATCCGGTTCAGTTGAAAGAAATACGTAAATACATTTCGGTGACAGCATTGTCTGATGCACCTGTGTCCGGCGCCGGATTACCGGATCCCGGTGTTACCGGAAAAGACGTCGGGGATGCAGCTTCTGTTTCCGGAACTTCAACAGAAAGTCCGCCGGTGTCATTGGCTTTTACTGCATCCCAACCGGATAAAAACCATCCGGAACTGGTGGTGCTGACATTAAAAAAAGCCCCGCCGGAAAATGCCGTTGTTACGGTAACCATGCACGCCGGCGCCCGGTCTGAACCGGAAGCTCTGCCGGTTACGGAAGATTCGGTACATACATTCCACACGTTGAAGCCTCTGTCGTTGGTTTCTGTCACCGGGAATTCTTCCCTGCGGTATCAATATCAAAATCCTGCAGTATTCCGGTTTTCCCACCGGCTGGCAGACAATATGGATTTCAGCCGGATTGCTGCATCAGTACATACGGTACCGGAAATGGTTGTTACGGCAGAAAACGTTGCGGTTTCCGGTTCAAACCTGATTATCCATGGGTTGCCGGTTGTATATGAGCAGACGTATACAATCCGTCTTGACGGAGGTTGCGTTTCAGATTGCTATGGACGGGTATATGAAAGCGATATAGAATCGGAAATTCAAGTTCCTGAAGCGGAACGGTATGCCCGGTTCAAGGATTACGGTCTTACCATGCTGGAATCCCGGTTTGAACCCAGACTGGTGTTTGAATATCAGAACATTGAACCGGGCTCCCGGTATCAACTCCAGGCGTTGGCCGGTGCCGGTTCCGGCAGTTCACCGGATACAGTAACATTGTCCGCTGCAGATATTCCCGAAAATTCCCGGGTTATCCGGTCTGTGGAGTTGTCCCCGTATCTTTCAGAAACAGGATCCGGCCGGAAAGCCGGGACAGTGCTGTTCTCCGCGGAAATATCTTATCGTGGAACAGATTATAAAGGGCAAGAAAAAATATATACCCAGAATAATAAGCAGGTAATCCAGGTTACGGATTTAGGCATGACTGTCCGGTACGGTTTTAACCGGGCGGTTGTTTTGGTGACGAGTCTGTCTACCGGCCGTCCCGTTTCCGGGGCAACAGTTTCACTGTACGCATCCGATGAGTATCTGGAAAATACGGAAGTTGTTGCATTGGACAATCCTGCAGCCCAGGCGGTAACCGATGATCAGGGTGTTGCGGTTATACTTTTGCAGGGAACTGATTTGACCGGCGATGTCCGGCAGATTTATGTGGGTGTAGAAAAAGACGGGGACAAGGCAATATTTGCACCGGAAACAAACCGGTTGTGGGGTACGGCATCCGGTTTGGGGCAGATTCAGACTGCACAGGATACCCGAAAAGTAACGTATATGTTCACAGACCGGGGCTTGTATAAACCGGGTGAACTCCTGTACCTCCGGGGTATTGACCGGAATTTGACTCTCGGGGAATATGAGCCGTACCAAGGAACATATACCCTGGAATTGCGGAAACAACAATGGAACGCAGAGATACTGCAGTCTTGGAAAGGTTCCACATCTGAAAACGGAGGATTTTCTGCTACGGTTCAGCTTCCGGAATCTTTAACACCCGGAACGTATGTGCTGGAATATACACGAAAAGCCGGTGATGAACAGCAGGCTTCTTCCGTTACGTTTACTGTGGCGTATTTTGAGCGGTTACGGTTTGAAATGTCGGTTTCTATCCCTTCACTGCCTTATATCAGCGGAGACCGGATTCCGGCAGATATAACCGCTTCATATCTGGGCGGCGGCAGTCTTGCCGGTGCGTCCTGGAACGGTAACTGGTACCGGGAACCGGCTGTCTTCCATCCTGATGATGTCAAATATGACGGTTTTTCATTCGGGCCGTTGTCCTCCTACGAAGGCCGCTCCGGGCTGTCATCTGAAAGCGGAATTCTGGACAGTACCGGTACCGCAGCTGCTTCCGGTGTGTCCGGCGGTGAAGGGATTGAAGGTTCTGCATATACATACCGGTTTGAAGCGACCGTCACCGATGCGGGCGGACAGGCAGTGGCGGCATCCGCATCCACTGTGGTACATCCCGCCCGGTTTTATATCGGAACATCTTTTGCTGAAAAACAAAATGGATTCCCAAAGAAAAACAATCCGCTGACCTTTGATGTTGTGCTGGTAACCCCTGATGGTTCCGTTCCGGATTCGGAAATTTTGTCTGAAGCTGAAACACAGGAAATAACCGTAGAACTTCTCCGGGAAGATTGGAAAGAAGTACAGCAGCAGGGATTGAACGGCAACCTGATTACCAGATGGAACCGGGAACTTGTTCTGGAAGAAACAAAAACTATTCCCCTGCAGCCGGCTGGAACTGTGACTATAACGCCACCCCAGGGCGGAGCTTATGTGTTGCGTCTAACCACTGCGGATGACCGCAGCCGGCCTGTCGTAACGGAACAGAGTTTTTATGTTACCGGTTCCGATTGGAATTATTATTACAGCGGCAATGCAGAGCAGATAACGCTGATTCCTGACAAAACACAATATGATGCAGGTGATACGGCACAGCTTATCCTTCAGAGTCCGCTGCCTGCAGGTATGTACCTGGTAACGGTGGAACGGGAAGGTATCTTTTCGCAAGAAGTGATGGAGTTGGAAGAACCGTCAACAGTGCTGGAAATTCCGGTAACAGACCGGTATCTGCCGGTAGTATATGTAACGGTTTCCTCTTATTCTGTCCGTACAAAGGAACCGGATCATTCGTATGATACACGGGATATGGATAAACCAAAAGGATATTTTGGGGCAGTTGCACTTCATGTAAATCCCCGTATCCGCTCCTTTGATATAACCGTAACGACTGACAAACCTTCGTACCGGCCGGGAGAACTGGTGGAAATAACACTGAAAGCAGAAAAAGCGGGGCAGCCGCTTGCCGGTGCGGAGCTGACGCTTCTTGCTGTTGACCGTGGGGTTTTGGATTTAATCGATTATCATGTACCGTCACCGGTTGATTTCTTTTATCAGGAGTATTTATTCCCCAGTTGTGTCTCAGGAGGGGATTCCCGGAGTTTGCTGATGGATCCGGTTACATATGAAGTACAGAATGCTTACGGCGGTGACAAAGGTTCACTGACAGCTGCCCGTGGCGGTACTGCTGAAGAAAGCCAGAATTCCGGTATCCGGAGTAATTTTGATGCCACAGCTGTTTTTATTCCGGCAATAAAAACAGGTTCGGATGGAACAGCTGTCTGCCGGTTTGTAGTACCCGATACACTGACCGAGTACCGGGTAACTGCCGTCGGAGTGTTGGACAGTTATTTTGCATTGACAGAAGATTCATTGGTTGTAAGTAACCCGGTAAGTGTCCGGGAAGTACTTCCCCGGACACTCCGGGTTGGTGATACCTCGGATACAGGAGCTGTGATTTCAAACCTGACCGGAGAAGATGTTCCGGTAACTGTGTCGCTGGAAATTAAGCCGGGAATAGAGCCGGGCTATGCCGGAGAAACGGAAAACAGTGAATCTGGTACAGCCGGTTCTGCTGAAATACAGGGACGCACTGCCGGCAGTGTAACGGTACCCGCAGGACGGACGTCACCGCTGATGTTCAATATTTCCGCTTTGGAAGCCGGTGGTGTAACATTGATATTTACGGTTTCCGGTGGCGGTTTGCAGGAAAAAATCGTCAGAACATTGGATATTGATACTGTCCAGGTTTATGAAACTGTAACGACGACAGGAGAAATATCTTCCGGAAATGTTTCTGAATCTGGTACCGCAACTGCGCTGGAAAAAGTGGTTCTGCCGGAACCGGCTTCCGGTGAAACAGGTGTTTCAGAAGGTACCCTGACTGTCAGTCTTGATGCGACCCGGCTGGGAACGTTGGGTACTGCGGTCGCTTATATATTCCGCAATCCCTATAATTCTTTGGATCAGCGGTGTGCTGCCATGATTCCGCTGGTTTATTTCAGTGATTATATGGATGTGTTCGGAATGCCACAAACGGAAACTTCTCCTAAACAGTTGGTAGAAGCGGAACTTTCTGCGTGGAGTTCCACCCAGAAACCGGATGGAGGATTCCCTTATTGGAAAGACAGCCGGGATTCTTCGTTTGCCGCAACGCTCCGGTTTGCAGAGTTGATTGCAGGTGCCCGGAAAATGGGCGTTCAGATTCCGGCAGAAATCAATACAGATGCACTGGTTGATTATCTTTTGAAAGAACGCAGCCGGAGCTGGTACCGGGATAATGCCTATGTCCAGGCATACGCTCTATATGTTGTGTCCAAGCTGGGAAGACAGGTGCCGGAGCAGGAAATTGATGATGTGTGCCGGCTTGCAAATGCCGGTTTTACCGAACAGGCGCTGTGCGGGCTGGTGTATCTGGCACAGGGCAACCGGGCTGCTGCGGAATCTATTGCAGACAGTGTGCGTGCCCATTGCCGGCCTACTGTACGGGGCGTTGATATAACCGATCCTGCATGGAACTCTCCGGTCTGGTTCTATTTTAATGATTTATCTGAACGGAATGCTGTTTTGCTTCAATTTTTTACTGCGCTTGATCCTTCTGATGATATGAACGGCAGGCTGCTGTTCAATCTGCTGGAAATTCAACGGGCTGGTTCCGGATACTGGAGTAATGTGGTGGTGACCGCACGGGTTCTGGAAGCGGTTGCGTCGTATATTCAGGCACAGAATCTGGAATCTGTTGATGTAACCGGAACCGCGCTTTTGGGTGGGATCACGGTAGCGCAGGAAACGTTTACCGGTGCCGCTGCCCGTCCAGTACAGGAATCAATACCTTTGGAACAACTGATTGCTTCCGGGTTACCGACAGAACAAGAACTTCCTCTGGAGCTGACAAAGGACGGTACCGGCAATGTGTATTACACGGTATCGCTTACGTATCCGGTTCCGGTGGAAGAACAATATGCCCGGGATGAAGGGTTCAGTGTTTTTGTGGAGCTGACCGATGTTGCAACCGGAAAGCCGGTAACCGGAACACAGCTGACGGCAGGGACCGTGTACCGTGCCCGGGTGACTGTTTCCACAACCCGTGACCGTACTTTTGTGGCGTTACGGGTACCGATTCCTGCGGGAGCGGAAATTTTGAATGCGGCGTTTGTTACAACGGAACAGTATTTGGGAACCGCCCGCAGTACTGATGATAAACCGACAGGAGAAAAAGCGGGTATTGCAGCATCCGGTTTACCGGTTTCATATGGATTGTCTGCCCGGGAAATTTATGACAATGAAATCCGGTACTTTTGGGACGGATTCCAGAAGGGATGGCAACAGGTTGAATTTTTGTTCCGTGCAGTTCGGCAGGGGGATTTTACTGTTCCCGGTGCAACTGCAGAATGTATGTATGAGCCGGAAGTTTTCGGCAGAGCTGCGGGCGGAGTATACGGAATCAGCGAATGAGCTTTTTTGACCGGAGTTTCAACGGCGGAAAGACTGCAACTTCCTGTTTGGTTGGTATTGGAGCGGCTCCGTCTGAAAAAGGAATCCGCGGTTTTGTTCAAATAATTTAAAGTTTGGAATAAACAGTCACAGTTCTGTCCGGTATCTGTATTATGCCGGATGGAACTGCCGCTGCACCGGTAACGGCAGATATTCTGCGGATTGCCTGCTGTTCAGGAGCCGGGATATGGCATTTTATGTGGATACAGGTTATCTGATGCAATGGAAAGTCAACAGATGTAAAAGATTGGTTTAAGGGGAAAGACAGAAATAATCATAAACGGGCTATAAAATGAAAACTTTGCCAGGAAAGGTTTTGTACCGATTTTGTAGGGCTGATTTGTTTTTGTTTTAAGCTGAAAAACAAGCCGGAAGACGACCTTAGTAGAATTAAGGATATATAGGACACGTAACTGGCTCCAGCAGAGTTTTAAATATCAGAAAAACGGTCTGCTTCAGCAGAAAATATACGGATAATATATAGTATATAAATGCCTTTTATTGCATGGATTTTTAACGGGTAACCGTCAGTGTAGCCGGGAGAATAAGTACAGGGAGTGTTTACCCTTTGAATCTGTCAAGCCTTTTATGTATACTTTCCGTATGGGAAAATCAGGAAAAATAAGAATTGTTATTGTTGCCGTGTGTACTGTATTTGTGGCAGTAGTTTTTATTGCTGCTGATTATTTGTTTACTTTTGCACTGGATCCTTTGGCAAAAGAGGATGTTTTTTCCTGTGATGAACCTGAACAGGATGTTGTTACAGACAGTACCGGGCAGTTTGATGCGGAAACATGGTTGCTGACTCAGGCAGAAAATGTATTTATTACCAGTTATGACGGACTGCAGCTTCACGGATATTTTATACCGGCAGAAATTCCGTCGGACAGATACGTCATTGCTGTCCACGGGTATAAAAGTTCTGCGGAAGCAATGGCGGACTATGCGTGGCATTATTACTGCCAGGGATGGAATGTACTGGTTCCGGAGCAGCGCGCCCACGGATTGAGCGAAGGCAGATATATCGGGATGGGATGTCAGGAACGGTATGATATGTTGGACTGGGTTGATTTGATTCTTGCGGAAAATGCCCGTGCCCGGATTCTGTTTCATGGAGTATCTATGGGAGCGGCCACCGTTATGCTTGTTACTGGAGAACCGGATTTACCGGAAAACGTGTGTGCAGCGGTAGAAGACTGCGGTTATTCCAGCGTTACAGATCAGTTTACGATGCAGTTAAAAGAACAGTTCGGATTACCACCGTTCCCGCTGATACCGGTGGCATCTTTGGTAACAAAAATGCGGGCAGGATACTTCTTTGGAGACGGGAATTGTGTCCGAGCCGTTTCCCGGTCTGTTACACCAACGCTGTTTATCCATGGGGATGCAGATACGTTTGTTCCTTTCACTATGCTGGATGCGGTGTATTCCGCTGCTTCCTGTGAAAAGCAAAAACTTGTTGTTTCCGGAGCGGAACATGCGGAGTCACTGGACACAGATCCCGTAAAATACTGGGCAGCTGTGGATTCTTTTGTTGAAACATATATTCCCCGGTAACGGCTGCTTCTAAAAAAATCCGCAGAACTGCCTGTTGAAAGTACCCGTCCGGGTTGCGGACAATGCTTCTACCGGTTTCAGGGTGTAACCGGCCGGTATTTTTGTACCGGTTCTGGAGCTTATAGTATGTATCTAAAGACGGCGGGTATTTATCTTTGCCACTGTTTTTATTTATTCCGGTGCAATTATACTCTGATTTAACTCAAAGAACCGGATGCCGTATGCGCCCATGCCGCAAGCCCGCATGAAACCGTATGATTGATATGCCCGCCGGTTTGATAAAAACGGACGGGCAGCCGTGCTCCGGGACTGCATTTTGTATAGCGGAAAAATCAAATGCTGTTGTGGCGTTCTATAAAACACGGAATAATGTTCCGGTTTTTCCTGCAGTATAATTTTAATATATTTTTAATGAAAAAAGATACGGTACATATAATAATATATTCATGAGCCGTATCTTAGTTGTGGAAGACGAAACTGCCCTTGCCCGGTTGCTGGTATTGGAATTAACCCATGAAGGCTATGAGGTTGAAACAGCTGCGGATGGAGTGACAGCCTTGCAGATGGCTTTAGTGGGGCAGTGGGATTTGATTTTAATGGATATTATGATTCCTCATCTTACCGGAATTCAGGTTTTAAAAGAAATCAGAAAGAATCTGTTTACTCCTGTTATTTTTCTTTCAGCAAAGAATACGGAGCAAGACATAATAGAAGGATTTGATGCCGGTGCCGATGACTATCTGACAAAACCGTTTAATGCCGGTGAACTTCTTGCAAGAATCAGGGTATCCCTGCGCCGGGGGGAACGGCAGAAAAAGCTGCAGGAACTTTCTTTCAGGGATTCCCTTACCGGTCTGCTGAACCGGCGGGGTTTTGGTGAGACAGCGAAACTGATTTTTGCTGCAAACCGGCAGATTCAGCGAACGCTGGCACTTATGATGATAGATGTGGACAATTTTAAAAACTACAACGACACTTACGGTCATCCTGCCGGTGACAGCATCCTGCAATCTGTGGCGGAGCAGATGGCTGCCGCAGTTTCCGGACAGAAGACTATTTTGTGCCGGTTTGGGGGCGAGGAATTTATCGTACTGCTGTCTGACTGTACCGTACCGGCAGCCCGGGCAGCTGCAGGAAAGATATGTGCGTCGGTGGAATCGCTGGCCTTAAAATCAAGGGCGGTGCTTCCCATCCTGTTGTTACGGTGAGTATCGGTCTTGCTGCCGCGATTCCGGAGGCGGAGCAGCAGATTCAGGATTTTGTGAACCGGGCGGATAAAGCCCTGTACATGGCAAAAGCCGCCGGGAAAAACCGGGTTGTCACTGTGGAAGAAGGGGAATAACAGATGAGGGCTTTTCAGCGCAGGTCTGTTCTGCCGGTTTGCCTGTAACGGGGCTGGTCTTTCCCCGGTATCAGCGATGCATTTGGATTCGCCCTTACAGAACAGCTTACTACACAAATGCGGCAAAACCTTTCCTCAAGTGGGTAGTTTTTTCTAAGATCAAACAATTTAATTTGAAAATCAGGGAACAATCCTTGTGAAATACAATAGGTGTATTTGAACCGGATATTTGCACCGTTCATGAAATATTTAAAACACCGGTTCCCGATGTGGAATGAATTGTGATGGATTTGCGCTTGGATACTTCTTTGGTAGAGAGATACAGCAGCCTGTCTCAAAAAATCAGAATAGAAACAGAAAATTGGGTTGCAGAAAATTTGTACAGTCCTGTTTGCGGATTTCCGCATATTCAGCTTCCTGGGAACACAATTATGAAAATAACAAAATATGCAGTAGCATTAAGTAATTTTGAGTGCATAAAAATCCTGGCTCAATCATATCCTGATATTTTTATACCTACCGCACTTATTTTCTTGGAGAATTTACAGTGCTGCACGCGGCAGATGCCGTGTGTTCCCAGGAAACGGTAGAATACCTGATAACGGAATGCGGTGCAGACCCTGCCGCTACAGATCGAGCCAGAAACACACCCCTGCACTATGCCGGGGAACGGCCCAACATAGAAATTATGGAATATCTTTCATCTCTCGAGGAGTGATTTTTCCGTCCCATCCTGTAATATGAGGTATTGATTTAATCCTGGGGTTGGAGTTATGAATGTTTCCTGTTTTTTATTTGTGGATTTTGCCTTCTGAAGTGTCAGAATCGCATATATTTATATTGAATGGAAGTATCCATAAAAACGCATTGATAATCATATTGTGACATCTGATTGAAAAAACTTGAATAATATACTGTTTGGTAGTACATTTTATATGGAATTGAACGAAACAATACTACGATGAGGGTGTGTATGAACGGCAGTAATGAAGTTGTTGCGAACGAGCCTTTGTACCTTGTCTGCGAGCGCCGCTATATTTTTGCCTTGCTCATGTGCGCCGGAGGGTACATGGGGGCTTTTACCTATTTGTTGCGGGGCGGGGTGTTCTGCAATGCCCAGACAGCGAACTTTGTGCTGCTGTCCATCGCCTTGGGGCAGGGCAGGTGGGGACAGGCTGCGTATTATTTTCTCCCCATGACCGCATACTTCGCCGGCGCTGTTGTATCGGAACTGCTGCCGGACAGGCTCAAGCGTTATGGCTTAATCCGCTGGGACACGCTTCTTGTGGGTCTGGAAATGCTGGTGCTGCTGGGCTTGGGGTTCCTTCCTGAAAGCGCCCCGTTCCAGATAACGCAGGTTGCAATCAATTTCATCGCATCCATGCAGTACAATACCTTCCGGCAGGCAAAGGGTATTCCCATGGCGACCACCTTTTGCACCAACCATTTGCGGCAGACCGGCATTTATATAAAAAAGTGGCTCCAGACAAGAAACGCTGGAACCCGGAACCGGATTCTGGTTCATCTGGGGATGCTGGCGGTATTTGTTGCGGGCGGCATCGTCTGTACCGTGCTGTGCCCTTTGGCAGGCGGCAAGGCAATCTGGGGGGCGCTCGTTCCGCTGACGGTTGTATTTGTCAATTTGCTGTATGCTGATCTTAAAACGGAGCGGAATTATTTGAGCCGGACTCCCGCCGGCCATTAAGCCCGTTTGCCGGAACAACTTTCAGGAATAGATTAAAGGCGGAACCCCGCCGGGTTTCCAAGAGATTCCCGGCGGGGTTTGTTGTTAGTATAGACCTCCTTCAGATTCCAGATATTCGATGACATCATAATTGTCGTTCCAGTCGGCATAATCCAGCGGCGTGTCCCCGTCTTCATCCCGCACATTCACGTCCATGCCGCAGGTTTCCACCAGATACCGTACCATGTCCACGGTGTTGTGACGGGCTGCCCAGTGGAGCGGAGTGGAATCATAGTTGCTGCTGTACCGGCGGGACAGAAGCTCTTCCTCTTTTTCCAGCAGAATTTCAAGGCAGGGAACGGAACTGTAGGAAACGGCGTACAGCATGGCATCCCAGTCGTCGTCATCTGTCAGGTACAAGTCCGCACCCCGGTCTACGAGCAGCTGCACCATCCGCTCATCCTGCACGGCAAGGGCTATATGGAGTGCGGTTGCCCCTTCCACGTATACTTCTTCTCCGGAAGCGGTTTCGATGTATTTATCACCGGCCGGGGCGTCAATGGAGTCCGGGTCTTCATCCAAAAAGCGGACGGCTTTGGTGTAGTCGCCTGCCAGTACCGCCTGCTGCAGCGGGGTTATTTGATTGAAAAGAGCACCTGCAGATTCCAAATAGTCCATGGTATCATAATTACTGTTCCAGGCGGCATAATCCAGCGGCGTGTCCCCGTCTTCATCCCGCACATTCACGTCCATGCCGCAGGTTTCCACCAGATACCGTACCATATCCACGGTGTTGTAGCGGGCTGCCCAGTGGAGCGGAGTGGAATCATAGTTGCTGCTGTACCGGCGGGACAAAAGCCTTTCCTCTTTTTCCAGCAGAATTTCAAGGCAGGGAACGGAACTGTAGAAAACGGCGTACAGCATGGCATCCCAGTCGTCGTCATCTGTCAGGTGCAAGTCCGCACCCCGGTCTACGAGCAGCTGCACCATCCGTTCGTTCTGCACGGCAAGGGCTATATGGAGTGCGGTTGCCCCTTCCACGTATACTTCTTCTCCGGAGGCGGTTTCGATGTTTTCATCACCGGCCGGGTCGTCGATAGAGCCCGGATCTTCATCCAAAAGGCGGACGGCTTTGGTGTAGTCGCCTGCCAGTACCGCCTGCTGCAGCGGGGTTAATTCAGGGATGTCACCGCCGTACAAACCTCCTGCAGATTCCAGATATTCGATGACATCATAATTACCGTTCCAGTCGGCATAATCCAGCGGCGTGTCCCCGTCTTCATCCCGCACATTCACGTCCATGCCGCAGGTTTCCACCAGATACCGTACCATGTCCACGGTGTTGTAGCGGGCTGCCCAGTGGAGCGGAGTGGAATCATAGTATTCGCTGTACCGGCGGGACAATAGTTTGCTGTCAATATCCAGCAGAATTTCAAGGCAGGGAACGGAACTGTAGGAAACGGCGTACAGCACGGCATCCCAGTCATCGTCATCTGTCAGGTGCAAGTCCGCACCCCGGTCTACGAGCAGCTGCACCATCCGTTCGTTCTGTACGGCAAGGGCTATATGGAGTGCGGTTGCCCCTTCCACGTATACTTCTTCTCCGGAAGCGGTTTCGATGTTTTCATCACCGGCCGGGTCGTCGATAGAGCCCGGATCTTCATCCAAAAGGCGGACGGCTTTGGTGTAGTCGCCTGCCAGTACCGCCTGCTGCAGCGGGGTTAATTCAGGGATGTCACCGCCGTACAAACCTCCTGCAGATTCCAGATATTCGATGACATCATAATTACCGTTCCAGTCGGCATAATCCAGCGGCGTGTCCCCGTCTTCATCCCGCACATTCACGTCCATGCCGCAGGTTTCCACCAGATACCGTACCATATCCACGGTGTTGTAGCGGGCTGCCCAGTGGAGCGGAGTGGAATCATAGTATTCGCTGTACCGGCGGGACAATAGTTT
>CALXOI010000005.1 GCA_944389965.1 uncultured Treponema sp. | reverse complement strand
ACAGCACAGACTACCGCAACCGGAAAACCTCCGGCACAGGGCAGACTACTGCAGCCGGCAAGCCACAGGCGCAGGGCAAACTGCCGACACAGGGCAAACTGCCGACAAGCCGCAACCGGCACAAGGCAAACCGGGCGGGCATCCGGCAAAACACCGACAAACCCGCAACCGGCGCAGAGCAAACCGCAACCGGCAAGCCACCGGTACAGGGCAAGCCACCGCAACTGGCAAAACCACCGGCAAACCGCCGCAACCGCAACCGGCGCAGGAGAAACTACCGGCGCAGGACAAGCCACCACAGCCGGCAAAACCGCCGGCAAAACCGCCGGCAAAACCGCCGGCAAACCGCCGGCAAACCGCAACCGGCAAACCGCAACCGGCAAACCGGCGACACAAGCCGCCGCAACCGCTAAGCCGCTTCCATTTGCGCTGAAAACAGGAGCGCCCGTTTCCGCTTTTATCCCTCCCGCTGCCTGTGTCAGACACAGCCGGCAAACCCGCAACCGGCAAAACCACCGGCAAACCGCCGGCAAACCGCAACCGGCAAACCACCGGCAAACCGCAACCGGCACAGGACAGACTACCGGCAAACCCGCAGCCGGCGCAGGAGAAACCGCCGGCAAACCGCAACCGGCACAGGACAGACTACCGGCAAACCCGCAGCCGGCGCAGGGCAAACTGCCGACAAGCCGCAACCGACGCAGGGCAAACCACCGGCAAACCGCAACCGGCAAAACACCGACAAACCCGCAACCGGCAAGCCACCGGTACAGGGCAAACCACCGGCGCAGGGCAAACCGCAACCGGCAAACCGGCGACACAAGGCAACCCCAACCGCTAAGCCGCTTCCATTTGCGCTGAAAACAGGTGCCCCGTTTCCGCGTTTATCCCTCCCGCTGCCTGGCAGACACAGCCGGGCGGAATAAGACAAAACAAAAAGACTTCTGCATCCTTGTATTCTGCATAAAAAACGGATATTCCCGCAGGAATACCCGTCACAGACCGGAAACGCAAATTGTTATTGTATTACAGAACAGGTACCGGCACCGGCAAATTCTTCTGCAACAGCCTTTGCTTCCGAAGCAGACACTACCGTATAAGTATAGGGAATCACAAACGGTTTGCTGCTACTTATCGTTGTTGTGCTACATTTCTGTTGGGAATTATCCGTATTACCGGAACTATACAGTGTTCCGTCCGAATTCTTGAAGCTGTAATCAATCCCGCTGCCAAAATAATTGTTCTCGGCAACAATCAGGGAACCGGCACGGCAGCCGACCGCATACTGCTGTTTATAATGGGGAGATGATTCCGCATCGTAATAATTATTGTAAATATGCGCTTTTACATTCCGTGCCATAGGCAGGCGCTGTCCGCAATTATAAAAATAATTACCGCTCAATGTAAGCGTCCTTGTTTCATTGCTTCCGTCTGTATCACTGGAACCCACAAGCATGGTTTTATCGTGTTCCATGAATTTACAGTTAGAAACCGTTATATTTTTTACGTCACCTTTCATGTCGCACAGACCGTCATATGTCTGCCATTTTTCTGATTCGCCGTCACTGATTAAAACCGTTCCTGCGTACAGAGTGTCTTTCAGGGTGCAGTGATCAATCCAGATGTTGGAACAAGTACCCTGAATACCAATGGCATCATGTTGGGCATTGAATCCGTCTCCGTCCTCATGATGGGGGAACGGATCATAGGCATCCTGTATGGTCAGATTTCTCAGCGCAATGTTGCTTGCATCAGCAATGCTGACTGTTCCACCCTTGATACCGCTGCCTGTACCCAGCCCGATCAGTGTCTTGTCGCTGGTCAGGTTCAACTGGATTACATTTTTATACGCTTTGTTCAGTGTCCACAAGACGCTGCCATAAGTGCTTCCCGGGCTGGAACTGGAGCTATCATCTGTTTTCTCACTGCACGCACCCGCATAAGCTGTTTTGAACGCTTCATACGTTTCAAAATCCGAATTATTCTTTACAAATTCGTCCAATGCTGTTGTTGAACCGCCGCCTTCAGCCGGCAACATTCCGCCGGACATATCAATCATACCGTCAATATAGATAACATATTTACCGGATTTTTTTGCATATTCCACAAGTTTTTCTTTAGAAGAAACCGTTACAACCGTTCCGCCGTATCCCCCGAAACCGGAGGTACTGACACCGGTTGAAGCATAACCGGAAGGAATATCCGACGCCCGGATTACCGCTGTCCGTTCTCCGGTAACGGTTACCGTACATCCGGCGGAAAAACTGCCGTATTCTGTGGTTGCGGTTATAACGGCTGTTCCTGCAGCGACAGCCCTTACCAGGGCTGTTTTGCCGTTGCCGTCAACGGTTGCCACAGCAGGATTGTCTGACTCCCAGATGATTCCGTCATAGCCTGCCGTCACATCCGCCGGTTGCAGTGTTGCAGTCAGCGTACTTGTTGCATTTCCCTCAGACAAATCAAAACCAAGAGACGTTTTGTCAACCGCAATGCCGGAAGGAGCAACAACAGTTCCGGTGGTTCCGGCTGTAGTAGATATTTTTACACCGTAAATATTTATACCTCTGTTTCCGGAATACAGATAAAGGGTTCCCGCCATTCCCGTATAATCATATACCAGCGTTCCGGCTTCAACAGGAGCACAGTTATCAGAAACCAGCGGTCCGTTGTCATCCGCCAAAACAAGCGGTCTGTCTGCCGCAGAAGAACTTGCGGAAGC
The DNA here is from genome assembly GCA_944389965.1 of uncultured Treponema sp. GTDB lineage: Bacteria > Spirochaetota > Spirochaetia > Treponematales > Treponemataceae > Treponema_F. Next base: position 40,684 of record CALXOI010000005.1, on the reverse strand, counting down.
ACAATACACCGTTACCGTGCACGGACCTGAAACATTAAATTTTAGTGTCCTTTTGCTTGTTGAACCAGAGCCGTTTGTTTTGAGACGGGCGTTAAAAACAATATCTCCTATTGTTTTTGACGACTTTTCTATAGTCAATTTATTAGTTGCACTGTCAATGACCGCAGTCATTATCCCCAGTTCTGTTGTTTCAGTAATATCCCCGGCAGGGTACTCCTCCGCTCTCCACCAGGTTTCCGCAGGCAGCGTGCCGGATTCCACGGTTATTTCACATGTTGCGGTACATTCCTCCGTAGCGGCGGTAATTACCGCTGTTCCTGCAGCCACACCGGTAACCGTAGCCCGGCTCCCCGACCCGGAAACTGTTGCCGCACCGGTATTACTGGATGTCCAGCTTACACCGCCGGCGTCACCGGTCAGACTAATCTGTGCCGTACTGCCTTCCACCAGCAGAACACGTGTGGGGTTAATGGTGAATGATGTAACTGTCACCTGCCACTCTGCTTTTTTACCGCTGCCGTCTGTTGCAGCGGCGGTAATCACCGCTGTTCCTGCCGCCACACCGGTAACCGTAGCCCGGCTCCCCGACCCGGAAACTGTTGCCGCACCGGTATTACTGGATGTCCAGCTTAGTGTCTGCACCGTTGCGTTTGACGGGCTGACGGTTGCCTGCAGTGATATGGAAGATCCTACTGCGACAGCTTTCTTCCCGGATATTGTAACAGATTCAACCGGAACACCGGCAGATGCATTTCCTCCGGCTGTAACAGTGTTTGCACAGCCGGCACAAAGCAGTATCATAGCTGCAAGCAGTCCTCCAAAAATCAAACCTGATTTTTTCACATAAAACCTCCTGAAAATATTTTGTTCCGGCGCAGTTTTTTCCATATTGCAGCATACCCTGCGCACCTGCTGCGGAAAGATGTGCCGGTGCACATAAATAGCCATGCCATAACCTGCCGGATTCACATTTTCCGCAACGACAGCAGCCGGGTTTCGGATAATTACAGCGAACCGGAATCCAGATCCCACTTTGTGGCGGCGGATTCATACGTTCCGGTATTTTTATTGAATACCCGGTTCATAATCTGGTCACGGTTACTGTATTCATTGGAATATACATCCTCTGAAACAGTGCCTGCGTACGGATAACTGTCAATTTTTTCCTCCGGAATCCCGGAACCGCCGTATACTTTCCAGCCTACATTCATATTGCCGCCGGCATCTTTTTCCAGATATTCCGGCAGATTTTTGTCAGCTTTTACATTCTGGCTGAGCCACAATTCTTCATTAAGCGTACCGGTAAACGTACAATTTATGACCGCCGCCTGATCATAATAAGCGGTGGTACGCTTGTTGGTTGCCCTGCGTGCCAGATAAGAAGTCGGATGCTGCGCATCTACCGTACAGTTCAGCAGCACATATCCTTTGGGAACAACCGTTTCTGCCGTATTACCGACCCGGGTTTCAAAAATAATCGCATCAGAAGCCTTTACCTCATCACCGGTGCTGTCCAGCATTGTAATGCGGCACTCTTCAAACAGCGCTACGTCCGCAGTACCCCAGATAAAATCCGTGTCGCCTTCAATATAGCACCGATAAAACCAGTTTTTACCGGATGTCTGGAGCGTATCCTGATGCCCCTTGAACGAACAGTTATATGCCGTCAGTTTTTTCCCGGCACCGTTTGCAAAGAACAATGCTTCGGACTGGGCGGTACCGTCTACATTCCGGTCATAGGCATTTTCTATTGTCAGGTTTTTCAGTGTCAAATCGGAACCGCTCCAATAAAAGGCAGCACGGGTGTGGGAACTGCCGTTATATGCATTACAGTTGATTCCCTGGATTACCACATCAGCCCCGTATGGTGTTTCCGTATTACCGGTGATTGTCACACCAAACCCTTTCTTGTAATAAACAATTTCCCGGTATATTCCCGGATCAACGGTAATTACGCTCCCTTCAACTGCATGAGCCAGTGCCGCCTGAACCGTCCGGTAATCTGCGGTACTGTCCGTCAGCGACACGGTAATTGAAGCAGAATCCGCCGGTGTATGTGCCTCCCGGGTTGTAAAATACCACCGCCGGGCTGCCTGGGTAAAACCGGTAAATTTCTTGCCGTTGACAGTGCCGGTGATGGAACCATCTCCGATTGCAACATAATATTCTGTCTGCGGCTCAAGAACTCCGCTATGGGGAATAATATGCACCGTATTCCCTGACTTCTGAACCATAAAATTTTTAAGGGTAAAATTGTATGAATTGGTTCCGTCTGAAACCGTATTCTGTTCCGCCCCGATTTTTATTTCATCAACCAGAGTCCCGTCGTTTTTGTAAATATATACCGAACCCTCATTCAATTCCGGTTCACCGTCAAAAGTAATGGACAAAGCGGAATCCTCAAAAACACCGGTTGCACCCGGCTGCGGATAAAATCCGGTATACACACCGTAATCCGTATCTGTTTCAGCAAGTGGTTCCAGAACAATCACATATATTGTTTTGATTTCAGCCGGGACAGCATCATTTTGTACCGTGATCACAGCGTTTCCCGTACTTTTAAAATTCAGCGTAAAACCGCCGTCTGTTTTTACTGCCGATACAACCTTTTTATCAGAGGATTCAACAGAAAAACCGGTGGGTGCTTTGGAATCATCAAATGCGGTTACCGTAAAAGAAACCGGATCGGAGCCTGCTCGGACTTCATATTCTATAGAATTCAGGAATATATATTTTTCGCTGCCGGAAGCCAATGTAATAAAGTCTGTGGAATTACCGGACAGCAACAATCCGGCATAGCCTTCTGTCAGTTTGCCGGCACGGAATGACGTCATTTCAAAACTGTCCCCGTTGGTATAAATTCCCACTGTTCCGTCCGCAACCGTTTCTCCGGAGGGAATGGTATACGATGTTTGCCCGCTTTTAATAAATTGAATATTATTGATATACCCGGCAATAGAACCTTTGTCGTATTCATAACGTATCTTATAAAACTGCTGCCACCCATCCGCAGAAAAAACAGAAGTGTCGGAAACCAATGAGCCGAACTGCAAACCTTTTGGTGTTAACCCGGTACCAAGCTGTGTCCGCCCATTGAAATTAACGCCCGCATAGTAAAAATTATCTTTACCGTCAGCTGTTTTGCCAATATGGCTGGCAACACCAAAATTTTTATTGGAACCGGAACCTTTTCCTGTAGGCCGGACGACTGCTTCCACATAAAACTGCTCTGAATCCAGGACATCCGCAAGTTGCTGCAGGGACTCACCGGTAAGCTGGACAGCAATACCTTCTTCCGGGGCAGAAACAAACAGCGTTCCGTTGTGAACAGAGGCAGTGCCGCTGACAACCTGCCAGGTAAAACCTGCAAACGTGAACGTACCGCCTGCCCCGGCGGTTTGTGCCGCAGCCGCCTCATCTGTGGCGGGACGTGAAGTTACATTTGCGCAACAAAACAGTAATACACTGGCGGAAATACATCCGCACCATGCCAAAACTTTTTTGAATACAGTCATATATCCTCCTGGAATCCGGATTACAAGCCGGATTTTTGTTCTATACTATATGGATGCATGGTATCAAACCGTACGGAATTGACACCCGCGGAAAATCCGTACCGGTATCTCCGCGTTACAAAAAACCGGACCCCGCAGCTATAGCACAGGCGGCAGTCCGGTATAAAGATTTCAGAAAATATTATTTTTCGATTGAAATATCATAGATACGAATAATATTAGTACCGCCAAAAAATACTTTTACAGTATCAGTTCCTGTATATTTATATGCCAATTCTACCGGAGTAACCGGAACAAGATTTTCAGTGCCGGAAGCAACCACCTCTCCTCCAATTACTATCTGCGCTGTTCTATCTGTTTTATCAGTATTTGAATTTGCTCCATAAATCATTTTGGCAGTGAATGGTCCAGCAAGTTCACAATACACCATATCAGCTTTTGATGGTTCAATCGCACCATCAGATCCAGGAGCTTTGCCACTCTGGGCGGGATTAATTTTATTATAGCTTCCTCCTGTTTCCCCGTTACTAAGAATCAGCTTCAAACCGGCAGGTGTTGAATCATAGGAAATTGAACCATCCCCACCAATCAAAACTTTAGATACAATTCCATCTGCATCAGGCAAAGTAGCAGAAGAATCGTTACTTGAAGTGAAAGAATATGAACTTAAATCCAAATCCGAAAAACTCCAAGTATAAGTGGTACTGGCAGATACCGCCGGTGCTTCCGGCTCTCCGCCGTTTCCGTTGTCACAGGACAAGAACAGACCGCAGCACACTAAAGTGACTGCACACAATACGCTGATAAATTTCTTCATAATTTTTCCTCCTAAATTCATAGAAAAATTGTCATTTGTTGTTTTATTATGTTCCGGGTCAAAAATAATTTTCCGCTAAAGTTTTGGACTTTTACGACTTCTTTACCGGGCGGCACCTTTTTCTGTCCGGCAGGTTCAATGACGCCATACTTTTTTGAATACGGAGGAACAATAATTCCGGTTCCGGAAGCCCGGGCTGTACAGCGGTTTCTGCAAATCCGTGCCACCGGCTGCCAGTGATTTTTTACTGCCCGGTTTCCACTTGTTCAGGCAGGACATTCCACGGTTTCCGCAAGCTGTTGTGTCTGCCCGGTCAGGCGGGCAGGATGCACCCGGTTCCGCCGGTATTTTGTTCAAACCTGGCATTCCATCCGGATATTTCCGCAGGTATTCGGCAATCCTGCCGGCGCCAGACATCCGCCCGTAAACCGGCGTAAAAGGAATCCCGGGAAACCGCAAAATTCTGTTTTTGGACAGCGGGAAATATTTTCTTTTGTCACGGGAAAATACAACTTGGTAAAAAAAACCGGGGCTGCCCGACGGACAGCCCCGTAACACAGGAATTCTATAAGGAGTAGGATGCAGATGCTTAATCTGTAACCGGAACCTTGGGTAACAAGTGTATTATTACATATCCCGGCAAAAATGAACCGTCCGTTTTTTGGACTTTTCCGATATTACCGGCAAAACGGCGATTTTTTTTCAGCATAAATACGGTAAAACCTTGACAGATTATTTATTTGTCTTATCATAAATAAGGTAGAAAAGACATGAGAGAGGGTTTTTCCTGATTATTATGAAATATACCGGTATTTTTGATTTTATTACCAAACCCCTGCAACGGGAAAAGCAGCTTTTACAGCAAAACCAGCAGGCTGTTGCCAAACTTAACAAAAAAACCCTGCTGTTTTGGTTGTGCATGACGACAGTGCTGTTTGCAGGGCTGTCACTGTTCAGCTTTTGTTCACCAATTCTGCGCAGCCGCTTTTTTCTGTATTTTTCTTTTTTCCTTTTATTTGTATTTTCATGGTTTGTATTCAAAAAAACGGACAACCACCTGTTGATTCTTGCCGGATTATACTGGGTCATGGTAACCGCATACGCCGGTTCCGGATACGTCAGTATTTATATAAACAATAAATCTTTATCTGCCAGCACCATAGGGCTTATCTGTATTGTACCACCCACTATTACCGATAAATCCATCAGGACAGCTGTCATTATGGCATTTGCAACGGCAGGATTGATTGCCGCAACATGGATATGCAAAATTCCGTCGCTGGCGGCAGACGATACAATCAATTTTGTCTGCTTTACTATTATCAGTTTCTGCATCGGTTTTCATGTCCAGAATCAGAATCTGAATCTGTTTGATTCCCAGCGGCAACTGGACATCCAGCGGTATCAGGATTTTCTTACCCGGTTGCCCAACCGCCGGAAATTGTTTGAGGATATTTCCAAAAGTGAACGGAAGGAAATAAATCCGGTAATTTCCGCTGTTATCATGATGGATATTGATTTTTTTAAAATGTATAACGATTCTTACGGTCACCAGCAGGGGGATTTATGCCTTCAAAAAGTGTCCGAAACTCTTGCCGGATTTGGAAAAGAGCACAATATTGAATTCTACCGCTACGGAGGGGAAGAATTTATAGGCCTCTGCACCTTATCTTATCAGGAAACCGGGGAAAAATGCGCAGCGTTGCAGCAGATACTTGCCCGGCTGCAGATTCCCTTTGAAAAATCAGATACCGGTTTTCTCACGGTAAGCCAGGGGTATGCAGAGCTTACCGAAAACAAAGCCGACGGATATGCAAACCTCATCAATATGGCAGATACCGCATTGTATCACTCAAAAACCCATGGAAGGAACAAGATTTCCGGTTACATTCCGTCCATGGGACTTATATCAGATATGGGGTTTGAATCAGACATCGGGGCAAACCGTATAGATGTGCTTGCATCCCGGCATTTTATCCGTACCGGTTCCCGGCTACCGGATAACTGCACCGAAAGGTGTCAGTGCCAGCCGTGCGAGTTTAAAAAACTGCATTCCGAACGGGATGCCTACGAGGGTAACACACCAGACACAACCAATCAGAACGAATTCCAATGCCAGCGGGATTCCTGACAAAATCAACCAAAAAATATTAAGCAGAACACTGCCCGCCCCGCCCCCAAAAACGATCTGTTTTCCAAACGGACAAAAAGACAGAGATGCAAACTTAAAACATTGCAGTCCCAACGGAATTCCGACTATGGTAATGCACCACAGCAAACCCGCAAGAAACCAGCTGATACCGGCAATACAACCGCCGAACAAAAACCATAAAATGTTTCCAAGAAATCCCATCGGTTAAGTATGAATATTTTACGGTTATCCGTCAAGCGTTAATTCCGGTTCCGGAACCTGGCTGCTGCCGTCCTGCCAAACCGGTACCGGCAGGCACGTCCGCACTATAACCGGCGCAGGAAACAAAAACAACAGAGGATTACCGCGGAACAACCACCGCTGCCGCCAAACCGTGTCCGGTACACGGCACGTACCGCCGCCGGCAAAACTACACCGGACAGGCTCACCATATGGACGGCAGCAGCACCGGAAACAAACACAGCCCAGCGTCTCCGCACAAGGTTACCTGCACCGCCGCCGGTTCCCCGCCGGATTCACGCAGTTTTCACCGGTACCGGGCCCGCTCACCGCCAATCAGTTTCGGGCGGGTCCAGGCAGCGGTCACAGCAGCCTGCCCGATACGGGGATGCTGCAGACGGAACGGGACGGCAACTTCTTTTAAATGCATGCCAATCAGCGTACCGCCTATATCAAGCCCTGCATCCGCCCGGATATGTTCCACAACCACCGGTTCCGGCATCAGATTCCAAGCGGCGGTTGCAAAAGAACCGCCGGCATGAAGCCAAGGTACGACACTGACCGGTTCCAGCCGATGTTCCGTACAGCAGGCGGCTTCCACCACTAATGCCCGGTTCAAATGCTCGCAGCACTGGCAGGCAAGATATATGTGTTTCTCTGATAGAACCCGGAATGCAGCGGCAAATACAGCCCTGCCGGTTTCTTCACTGGAATTTTTACCAATCGTTCCTCCGCAGACTTCACTGGAAGAACAGCCGATGACAAAAATGCTGCCCGGCTTCAGCGGATGCGCTTCCAGCAGTTGCAGTATACACTGTTCTGTGCAGAATTCAATTTCCGGCAGACACATCATTTTAAGTGCTCCTGAATCCAGTCACACACATCATGGTACACCAGTTCTTTTTTCTGTTCATTCAGGATTTCATGACGCATTCCATCATACAAAATACCGGATACATCTGTATATCCGCGGTCCCGTAAAAACTGCTGTGCATCAAGCCATGCTTTTTCACTGCCGATAACCGGATCTTTTTCTCCGGCAATAAACAGAACCGGCAACCCGGGATTCTGCACATTCCAGCCTTTTTTATGATACACAGCCTTCAATAATGAAAAAAGATTATGGAATCCGTTCAGTGTAAAGGTAAATCCGCAATACAAATCATTGTTATACGCTTTTACGGTTTCTTCATCTGTTGAAAGCCATCTGTTTGCCTGTCCCGGTGTTTCCGTCTGCCCGTCAAATGAACCGAACGCAAGATCATTTACCAGTCCGCTCCGGTACCGGTCACCTTTCAAGACTGTCAGGATATTCACCAGCAGCAATGCCACCGGAACCATCGGATTGCGGGACGGGGAACCGCATACAATCAGCATATCAATATCCCGGTCATATTTTTTGATGTACGACCTGACAATCAGCGAACCCATACTGTGACCGAATAGAATCAGCGGCAGATTCGGATACAGCTCCTTTACCCGCAGGGTTACAGCGTGGACATCATCTACTACCGCAATACCATCTGTGTCATAAAAATATCCTAAATCTGACTGTTCCACGACAGATTCCCCGTGCCCCCGGTGATCGTGGATAACACAAATGAAACCTGCGGCGGTCAGGAATTCCATATATTCAAAATACCGTTCTTTATGTTCCGCCATACCATGGGAAATCTGTACAATACCCCGGGCAGCGTTGTCGGGAATCATTACAATGACACGGAGCTCCAGTCCGTCAGCCGGGGAAGAAAGTGAAAAATCTTTTCTCTCCATAACGTTATAATCCTTTTTAATAAAATAAATAATTACAGTTATTATTTGAAGTATACATTGCAGTATACACAAAAAATGCAGTTGCGCAACAAATTCACAAAAACTTTCCGCAGAAAGCCGCTGCCGGATCTGACAGCGGTACCTGAAAGCCGGCAGAATAAAACCGCTGCCATACTGCTGCCCGGTCAAAGCGGCGGAATGCCGCACCGGACGGGACGGCACGGACGCAGCATCCGGCGGACAGAGTAAGCCCGGTTTGTCCGGTACGGAACAAAACAGACGGTTTACACCCCGGTGGAATGATACTGCTATTCCCCACGGCGGGCGGCAGCAAAAAAAACTGACGCTGTACGTTGCGCAAGGGGCGCGGAGGGGCCGCAGGCGTCCGCAGGGAAAACGGTGGCAGCCCTGCGGACCGGAAGCCCGGAGCCGACCCGGTACCGCCCCACGGCGGTATGCGCCCGGAACAAAAACAAGCACAGCCGGACAACAAAACATTCCGCACCACCTTTTGTTTGGCGGGCCGGTTTTTCCGGAAAGCGGGTGCTGTTGCTTTTTCATGGAACGGAAAACTGCTGCAATCCGAGGATACCGGCTCCGGTTATGTTTCAAAAAGCCGGGGGAATCATATCAAGTCCGGCGGTTTCTGCAAAGCCGAACATCAGATTCATGTTCTGCACCGCCTGTCCTGCAGCGCCTTTTACCATATTGTCAAGCACAGATACTATCTGCAGCATCCGTCCGTTGTGAACGGTATATACCTGCATATCACAATAATTTGAATACCGGACATTCTTTGTTACGGGATTTTTTCCTTCGGGAAGTACCCGCACGAACGGTTCAGCCACATAAAATGCCTGGTACCGGTTACGGATTTCTGCGGTGAATGCTTTGCAGGCGGCATCATCGGGTAAGTCCGGGGGATTTTTCAAAAATGCGTATATGGTGCTGATAATCCCCCGGCTCATGGGAACCAGATGCGGCGTAAAAACAATACCGCACGGTTTGCCCGATATTGCTTTACAGTTATGGGCAATTTCCGGTTGATGGCGGTGGGCACCGACTCCGTAGGCCGACATGGATTCCCCGCACTCGCAAAACTGATTTGTCATGGTAGGGTTTCTGCCGGCGCCGGTAACACCGCTTTTACTATCAATAATAATAGTATCAGTTTCTATCATATTTTCCGATAATGCAGGCAGCAACGCCAGTGTTGCGGATGTTACATAGCAACCGGGATTACCGATAATCCGAGCGGAAGCAATGCGCCGGCGGTTCATTTCAGGCAGACCATACACGGATTCTGCATGGACTTCAGGGTAATCCCAGTTTTTTTTGTACCATTTTGCAAAAACAGCCTCATCCTTATCAAACCGGAAGTCTGCGGACAAATCAATCAGTTTTTTACCGGTTTTGACACACCGGTCAGCATACTGTTCCGCGACACCGTGGGGCAACGCTGTAAAAACAACATCTGACTTTTCAACCACGGCATCCGCTGTTTCCAGCAGTCCGGTACTTTTTCCGTACAACGGAGCATTGCCGCATAAACTGTATAGGTTTGGATATACGGCATCCAGCTGCTGCCCTTCAAAACTGACGGAGCTGACAAAAACATTACCTACTTCCGGATGACACAGCAACAGCCGTACCAGTTCAACACCGGCATATCCTGTCGCTCCAATAACACCAGCAGAAATCATGAGTCCCCCTCAACAAATATTGTGATTCAATTTTGAGTCAATTTTAGATTCATTTTTCCATAACAATACCAGAAACCGCTGTTTGTGAACAATACCCCTCTTTGTATAAAAAAAGCCGCCGGCAACCCGGCGGCCTGCATATAACAGGTATCAGAATACAACTGTTTCTACCATATACCGGATGGAAATTCCGGTAGAATCTGCGACTGTTTTTTCCACGACGAACACAATACCGCTCCCGTCAGGTGCTGCGAATATTTGATCAATTGCATAACCGGTCACGCCGTCCCGCTTTATGTCAGGATTACCCGCAACAAACCGGGCCAGCAGAGTGCCGTTTTCCTGTTTTTTTTCTGCTACAATATAAAAAGATGATTTGGTTTTGCTGCCGGTGCCTTCATACAGGGGAACCAACCGCACATGGTAAAAAACGGATGCAGCAGGGTTGCTGAAATCTTTAAAAACAATTTCTTCTGCCGGATTTTTTGAATCATCTTCGCGGATATATAACACAGATTCCGGACGTACCGGATGCAATGTATAAGCGGATAAAAAGGACTTGTTCCGGGAAACCAGTTCAGAAAATAATTCTTTGCCGGTAACGGCGTTACTGCCTGTATTTTTGAATACACCGTTTGAAACGAAGTCATTTTTCTTCATATCCACCGTATAAATCTCTGCATATGCCTGGAAAGATTTATCGGTTTTACCGTACTGGCCGAATACATAAGTCTGATTATCAGTGGAAAAACCTAAATCGACAAATGCGGCTGCATCACCGGCAAAAACGAATGTTCCACATAATACACAGGCGAATACCGTACCAAGTAGTTTTCTCATATGCATATCCTTGTTACAACAATCTGTATATGATATATGTCGGTAAAACAACAGCCATCTTTACATAAATTTGTGTTCACAGTATGCTAAAACTATGACACTCCGAGCACGAAACAGGCTGCTGTTTGCAGTTTTTATTGTAGGATTTAGTTTTATTATCGTTACTGTTGCTGTAGCAGTAATAGCAACCATAAAGCATACAGTAGTAATTCCTCAGACAGTCAGCAGATTATTTTCACTGCCAGACTCGCCGTTTTTCTTCACACCTTGTTTCATTGTTTCAGTCTGTGCCGTAACAGTGCTGATGCTGTATGCCAGCAGTATGCTTGGTTTTGTTCGATTTAATTTTGAAAAAACCCAGTCACCGGAAATTATCTTTTTTACACTGTTTCTTGCCGGGTGTATGCTGGAAGGCATACGGCTCTGGATTCCGGCATTCAACTTGTGGCGGGATTTTTCAAATGTATACGTAGGAATCGGCCGTTTCCTGTTTTTCAGCCGCATGATAGCCTCTCTCAGTTTAATTTTTATTGCATTGCTTTCCATAAATAAAAACGCACATCAGGATGCAGATAAAAACTGTGTGCTCATTGCTGCAGCCGCGTGTCTTTTTGCCTTTATTGTCCCTGTTGATACGATTACTATTCCGTCAAACTATGCTGTCAGATTCGGATATGAAAAACTATATATGAGCTTGGTATGGGTATGCTACATAACATCTTTTGTTGCCATGCGGTTTCAGGCACAGAGCCTTGGCAGTCCTGAATACCGGAAAGCATCAACCGGGTTTATTATTATGACTGCCGGATATAGCCTGCTTATCCAGACTGATGCTCTGTTTTTATTGGTGGCCGGCACGGTACTGCTGGCAACCGGCAGCACCGTATTCCTGCGGAACCTTCATAAATATTATATGTGGAAATAAAACTGTGCGACAGTAGCTATCAAAACCGGTATAAAAATGTTATCAAAATCTTTGATTGGGAAAACTTCTATCAACATTCCAGTCAGCGCAAGACCAAAAGCAGCATCAGCCCGGTGAGATACAGCCATGGATGAGCAAAAGACCGCAACCCAACAGGCAATACTACCGGCTGCGGTTTTTCCCGCAGAACAGGGAATTTGTATCCTGCCGAAACATTTTCCCACCAGACTGGCAAGCCCATCTCCAAATGCCAACGCAAAAATTCCTGCAGCCGCAGGGCGTGGCTCAAAAAATGCCGCTGTCACCAGTACACCTACAGCAAGTGTTGCCGGACCCAGCACAAAATGGTTTTCATCCCGTTTCCGGGACGCAGCTTCGGTAATAGCAGAAACAAATGGTACGGTAAATCCCCGTAACCGCAGCAATTCCGCGACACAATACAACACCAGTATTACAAGCAGGGCTGTCATAACCGGAACGTATGCTTCCCGCAACATAAACGGTATGACTGCAGTACACATATGAATGCTTTTCCGCAGCAATTCTTTTTGTACATCATTTATGTACTTTTTCCACTGAATTCCTGTTTTGTAACAATCAAAGTGCCGGTGATGAAACACTGATATTTCCCTTTCTGTTAATACGGGATAACCTCGTTATCCAAAACACGGGGAATCTCCGTATAAATAGACGGTTCATAATCCGATACCGGATAACTCATATATGCAATATTACGTTCTGCAAGATTACTGCCACCCAGTCGTACCATTGTTTCCTGATTACGGGTCATCGCATCCCATGCACGGATTGACATAGACAAGTTTGCCAAAGCTTCTGCATTCAACGAACTGTCTCCTGTCTGACGGGCAAGGCGGTACAATGTTACTCCAAGATTGTTGGATGCTTTTAAATACAAATCCACAATATCTGTATGTTCCATGTTTATCTGCGGGAATAAAATACCATACCTGACTCGTTCTGCATCCAGAATCTGCATAAGCTGTTCATAATATCCTTGAGCAGCAAAATTATCCCCCCTGATGGACAGTACATTACCTAATGCCAGAAGAATATGGGTATCAGTCGGATTATAATCTACTGCTTTTATAAAGGAACCTAAAGCTTCCATATATTGGTTGTGCGCATATTGAATATATCCGACCCGGTAGCGGATTGATGCAGTATCATTATCCAACGGAATTGCTGCAAGATAATTCTTTAATGCAACATCCATATCTCCGATAACAAAATAATTCAAATCGGCCAAATCTGCATATAACTGTCCGACGATGTTGTTTCCGGTAAAACCTGCAGCTACTGCAGACTCATATAACTCAATACCGGTCCGGTAATACTGTTCCGCAGACAGGAATTCGTCATCGTGACTGTATAATTCGCCCAGCAAACGGTATGTATTGATGTAACGTAACAATCGGTTTCTGGATTGAGTTGCAGCTGTTTTAAAAGACTCAACAGCAGCAGCCAGCCAGTCTTTAGCAGCATTGGTATTATTTGTGTGAACAAAATATAATCCCATATTATACCTGCTTTCAGGCACATCGGGTGCAGCGGTTGCCGCCCGTTCCAACAGTTCCCGCACATCTTCTATTGAAGCCCGCAAATATTCATCAGCCGGATTAATGTAACCATATAGTTTTTCTAAGAGATAACCACTGAGTTCTATTAAATCCTGTCCACCTAATGATTTTTTTCGGGGATAAAAATGCTCTTTAAGCTGCAGGACATTCCGCAAATCATCAACACGGATAAAATACCGCATCATACGGGCGAGATACAAATCTTTCTGACCATATAGCTGGATAAGTTCCGCATAAATCTGCCGGGCATCTTCATATTTTGCAGGATCTTTTTCATCACCCCATTCTAAAAAGATATCACCAAGCAACAGCAGTCCATCTTTATCATTGATGTGGTAATCAAGAATTTCCCGGCGGACAATTGCTTCTGCATTTTCAAAATTACGTAAATCTTCCATTTCCATCCGGGCATACAGGAGCCCGGTTTCTTTATCGTGATTGAAACGTTGCAATGCAGATGTATACATAGTCCGGGCCCGTTCGTACTGCTTATGCTGGCGGTAACCGTCAGCATATTTTAGAAACCACCGTTTCTTTTGCTGATATGCTATGGCCTCATTGAATTTCAACTCAGATTGAGGATACGCACCGTTTTCCAGCAATTCATATCCCTGACTATACAGGATTTCCGCTTTTACCGGCCGGTAAATCATGTTCTTACAGAATAGGAACAGCAAGAATAAAATACATGCTGACATAATTCCCAGCAAGGCAACCGGCAGAATCCGGTTTTTAACCTGATACTCCAAGGATTTTTTGTATTCTTCATACTGTTCATAGGTACGCCGTTCAAAATCCCGTGGAACGGACAAACCAACATCAAGTAGTTTATCAAGCTGAATTGCCAGTTGCCGGGCAGAAATTTTCTTAATAACTTTCTGGATTAAATCAAATACTATTTCATCTTTGAATTCATCATTAACAATCAGTTCTTCAAAAGCAATCCTGATATTAAGAGGATATTCCGCCAGATTTTTTCTGAAAATTTTATACTGCGTATCCGTCAGTGTATTTTTTTCAATATCACCGTTATTTGTTTTCAGTTTCCTACGGGGAGCTGATTGGGCGGCTCCGGCACTTTGATCAGAAAAGCCCGGTATATCAAAATCACTGAAATCAGAACCGCTGAAAGGATCATCAAGATCGGAATCCGCAGCAGGCGGTTCTCCGTCAAATGGATCTTCAGGAGCTTCAAATACTTCGTGCACCGCAGGTTCTTCTTCCCCAGCGTCATCTGGAACAGTATCTTCTGCAAATGAAAAATTATCTGTGGCAGAACCGTCTTCTCCGGCACTATCAGTTTCAATTGAAATGGCAGGTTCTTCTTTAAAAGAAAAATCTTCAGAAATTTTATTTCCGGCTGTCTGATTCACAGACGTATCAGCCGCTTCATTTGTATTGTGAGAATCTACCTCTGTGTTAAATACATCATCAAAAGATGGTAAATCATCCAACGTAGCAGAAACATCAAAATCAGAAGATGGCTTAACCAATCCGTCATTTGCAGCATCAGTATCTGGAACAGTGTCAGGAACTGATGATTCCTTTTCAGGCTCATCAACATCCGGAAAAAAATCAGGAATGTCAGATACATCAAAATTGAACGCTTCATCCTGTGGAGACGTAGCCATTGACATATCAGGCATATCAAAATCAGGAATATCAAAGGTTCCAGCACCGGTATCCGAACCGCCATCATTAGGTTCGGAGGTATTTTTTTCAGCAGTGTCATCTGTCTGTTTTTGCCCGGCAACATCAGACAAACTATCATCCTGGAACGACAGGTTTTCTTCAGCAGGAACGGCTGAAGCGTCTTCAAAACCTGTATTGTCTGGCGTTGCAGATGTTACCACCCCGGTAGAACCATTATCTGATTCCGCATTAAATGTATGCGAAGCCGGATCAGCTGCGTTTTGTTCCGCCATACCCAAACTGTCTCCAGTATCAAGAGAAATATCCTGAATATCAGGCATATCAAAGTCAGGTATATCCGGTATGTTTAAAAACCCGTTATCTGCTGCCGAAATAACGGAATCTTGATCATTACCGGTATCAAACTGTTCTGTACCGGATACATTGCTGTCAGCATCTGTCTCACGGAATTCCGGCACAGGATTTTCCTGTTGCGGCACAACTGTTTCAGGCACAGGTTCTGCCGCCGGTGCAGAAAGCGTACTGTTGTCTGGAACAGAATTCAGCAGTTCATCCAGATCGGGAAAATCAGACAGCCCCGCCGATGCGGCTTCTCCAACAGGATTTTCCTGTTGCGGCGCAACTGTTTCAGGCGCAGGCTCCGCCGCCGGTGCAGAAAGCGTACTGTTGTCTGGAACAGGATTCAACAGTTCATCCAGATCGGGAAAATCAGACAGCCCCGCCGATGCGGCTTCTCCAACAGGATTTTCCTGTTGCGGCACAACTGTTTCAGGCGCAGGCTCTGCCGCCGGTGCAGAAAGCGTACTGTTGTCTGGAACAGGATTCAGCAGATCCTCCAGATCGGGATAACCAGACATATCCGCCGATGCGGAGTCTGTCCCATTCAAAATACTGTCAAGTTCGGGAAAAATGGATGTATCTATGGCTGTAGAGCTATCTCCGTTATCCAAAGCAATATCTTGCAATGCATCCATACTCAAATCATCACCAGAGGTCTGGTCATCAGACTCGGTTCCCGGCAAGCCAAAAACAAAATCGTCAGAGTCATCAGCTTCTGATATATTTACCGGCAGCGCAACCTGCACCGGCTGTTCACCCCGTTCCTTCCGGATAGAGATTTCATTTCCTAAATTAGCTACATCTTCGCTGAATTTTTTCAGCTGATTTAATCCCGGCATTTTGTTAATTGTACTCCACAATGCTACATTATAACAAGTATTGTCTTCTATATCTTCGGCTTTTTTTTTTCTGTGCTTTAGTTTCTCTGGTAATCCGCCGATATAGTAAATACATATGAAAAGAAATATTGTTCTGCTGACCAGCCTTATTTTTGTGAGTGCTGCTGCTTTTTCAACAGAAGCAATCGACTCATATACAAAAGATAAACTTGTTTCCCAAATAAACCAGACAGGATTGCCGGTTATAAAAGACGGATACCTGATTTTTACAGCAAAAAATAATGCCCGACACGTGGGAATTGTATTTGACTTTGAAAATTTCAATACCATACATTCCTTTGAACGGTTGGACACACGGAATCTGGATAATGAAGTTGTCCAATCCTTGTATTTTTATATCCTGGAAATTCCCCGAAACACAACAGATATTGCCTACCGTTTGGTCATTGACGGGTTATGGACTACAGATCCCGAAAACCCCCGGACAGAATACAACAGCAGGGCAAATTGCTTGATGTCAAAAATCAAAGTTCCTTTGATAGCAGAACCGGTTACATCCCTTCCGGCACAGAATACAGTAAAATTTATTTATCAAGGTGATCAAGGGCGGCACATCAGACTGGGAGGGAGCTTTACAAACTGGGATTCTTCAATATATGAATTAAAAGAAACTTCTCCCGGATTTTATGAATTGGAACTTCCACTTCCCAAAGGAACATATTATTATTCATATTACGAAGGTGTATCATCTTTTATTGACACAACAAATCCTGAACGGGCGTATACTGCAGACGGGCGTGTCGCATCCGTCATTACAGTGCAATAATCCGGTTTTAAATATCTATGTCACTCAATTGGAAAGAAATCGATGCTGTTTTAAACGAACTCAATCTTACAGGAGCTTTTATTCAGCAGATCGTACAACCTGGATATGACAGCATTGCCTTGTATACATATAAAACCGGAACACCCAAAACAATACTTATTTGTCTTGCCGGTGGCGCCTGCCGTATCCATGAAACCAAACGTTCTGTCCCAAAAGCAGACAAACCGTTGCGTTTTATGGAATTTTTGAAATCACGGATAAAAGGAGCACGAATTGAACAGGTGCAACAGCTTGGCAGGGAACGGATTATCAAAATGGATCTGAGCCACTGTGGAGAAAAGTTCTTTCTATATATAAGATTATGGAGCGGTGCCGCAAATATACTGCTGACAGATACCGGGAACGTCATACTTGATTCTTTTTACCGGCGCCCTGCAAAAGGAGAAATTACCGGCGGTACATTCACCCTGCCGGAAGAAATCCAGCAATCAACACAGAATCACCAGAATAAAACAGCGGTCATCAATCCGATCCTGGAAAAGGAATACAATAATACTCAAAAACACTGTGACCAGCACAATGCATCCTCAGAAAAAACAGATGATTTGCCGCAAACTGACGACACCCGTATCATCAGGACATTTGACACCCTTCCCGACGCAGCACATTTGACACTGAATGAAAAAATTGATCAATGGTACGGAGAACATTCTGGTCAGTTATCCCGAGAAGCGTTGTTGGAACAGGCATCAAAATTCTACACATCCCGGCACAGCCGTATGGAAAGCGCACTACATCGATTGGAACAAAAACGGCAGGATTTTATGCATGCAGAACGGTGGAAACACTACGGGGATATGATTCTTGCATACGGTCATTTGGTAGACGGTAGCGCCTCCTATATTGAATGTGAAGATTACGAAACCGGCAATACCATCAGAATACAAATAAATCCTGAAAAGCGGGCACAGGAAAATGCAACGATGTATTATACAAAATACAAAAAAGCAGTTTCCGGATTGTCAGAATTGGAATACGATATTCAAAAAGCCCGGCGGGAACTGCTGGATTTAGAAGCAGTATACCAAACTATATGCCGGGAACCGAATCCGATAAAAATGCAGCAAATGATCCGCCGGCAGACAAAACCGCGGCAACAACTTGAAAAAAAACGTCCGGGACTGACATACGAAATAGACGGCTGGACATTGTTTGCCGGTAGGACTGCTTCAGAAAATGATGAATTACTCCGGCGACATGTCAAAGGACAGGATATGTGGCTGCATACAAGAGACTATGCCGGCGGTTATGTGTTTATAAAATCCCGGGCAGGAAAAACCGTTCCGCTTGACATACTGCTGCTGGCCGGAAACCTGGCTGTATACCATTCAAAAGCACGGAAATCCGGTCAGGCAGACTTATACTATACACAGGTAAAATATCTGCGCAGAGCAAAGAACGGTCCTAAAGGGCTGGTTCTGCCATCCCAGGAAAAGAACCTATTCATAAAACTTGACCGGGATAAATTGAAAATCCTGGATTCCCATCTGATACAATAATTTTTCAGTGACCACGCCGGAGCTGTTTGACATTACCGGCTGATAAGTCTATAGTAAAAACAGTTGTAACAATACAAACGCTTGCCGGATGCGTAAAATGCTGTATATGTTGAATCCGGTAAACAAACCATGCTGCGGAATACCACATACAACAGAACAATCTGTATAGTGCAAGTACTAGAAGGAGGAATCTAATGCTGCATTCAATTGAAAATGACAAAACAAGTGCTTTATTTACCGATTATTACGAACTGACTATGGCACAAGGGTACTGGAAGCAGAACATGAATTACCCGGCTGTTTTTGATATGTTTTTCAGGCGGCAACCGTTTAACGGCGGGTTTTCCATTTTTGCAGGATTGGAAACATTACTCGATGCCTTAGTGAATTTTACATTCAGCAGCAGTGATATTGCCTATTTAGAGAAACAGGGAATTTTTGAACCAGATTTTTTAGATTATTTAAAAACCTTCAAATTTTCAGGAGATGTGTATGCAGCTGATGAAGGTTCCGTAATTTTTCCTAATGAACCGATTATCCGGATTCATGCAAATCTAATTGAAGCACAAATCATAGAAGGTCTTGTGTTAAATCACATCAATTTTCAAAGTTTAATTGCAACAAAAACAGCCAGAGTGTGGCTTGCTTCCGGAAAAGGACACATCATGGAATTCGGACTACGGCGGGCACAGGGTCCCGACGGGGCAATGAGCGCATCCCGGGCTGCATATATCGGAGGGGCCGCCGGAACAAGTAACACTCTGGCGGGAAAACTGTATGGTATTCCGGTACAGGGAACTATGGCTCACTCATGGATTATGTCATTTCCGTCAGAATTGGAAGCTTTTGATGCCTATGCAAATTTATATCCGGAAAAATCAATTTTTTTAATAGATACCTACGACACTTTAAATTCAGGAATAAAAAATGCCGTTGAAGCCGGGAAAAAACTTGTTGCAAAAGGATACAATTTTGGGGTTCGACTTGACTCCGGTGACATACAGTATTTATCGACTCAGGTACGGCAATATCTGGATAAAGAAGGATTCCGTAATGCACAGATTTCCGTATCCAATGAGCTGACAGAAGAAATTATTGAAACGCTAGTACAACAGCAGGCACCGATTAACAGCTGGGGCGTAGGAACCCATATGGTTACCGGGGGCAATGAGGCTTCCTTTACCGGTGTGTATAAGCTTGCGGCCCGATACACAACCAACGGGGAAATGATTCCTGCCATGAAGTTTTCAGATAATCCAGAAAAAACAACAAATCCCGGCATTAAAAATGTATGGAGATTATACGATGCTGATGGAATGGCCCGGGCAGATATATTGGCATTGGAAACCGAAGTTATTCTGCCAGGGGAATACCGCCGGTATTACCACCCGTCAATTGATTACCGGCAATTCGGTTTTACACCTGCAAAAGTTGAATTGTTGCTCAAAAAACGGCTGGCAGCAGGAGAACGGGTTCAGGGACTAATTCCTCCCGACCAAGCAATTCAGACTGCCAGACAAACCATGCAGCAGCAGCTGGAAACATTAGATGCAACATACAAGCGGATTCTGAATCCCCATATTTATAAAGTATCAATTACCGACAAATTAAAATCATTGAAAATAAAATTTATTGAAGCACGGTTAAAATAAATAAATAAATAAATGGCAGAAGACACCCGTCTTCTGCCAAAAGGCAGGTGTGAATGGGAATACTCATCGATATTGCACAAGGATTAAATCTGATATTCATCCTGTTCGTACTTTTTTTTGAACGGAAAGAAGATTCCAGGAGATTCGCCTGGTTACTGACATTGATATTTTTACCAGGAATCGGTATGTGCTTATACATACTTTTGAGCGGACATTTTTTTACCCGATCAAAACAACTGATCAAGATAAACCAATATGTTTCTTCATTAAACGAAAAATTTCAATATGAACAAAAAAAATTCCTGTCTGAACATAAATCTCTTATTACCAATTCCGCTCTAAAAGAATATTTACCTTTAATAGATATGAATATTACCAAAAGTAACAGCCTGCTGATGACAACAGACAATATCAAAATATACTGTTGGGGTCAGGATATGTTTTTGGATTTAAAAAAAGATTTAGAAGCAGCAACAGAAAGTATCCATATAGAATCCTTTATCATTCATAATGATAAAACAGGCAGCGAAATTATGGAAATTCTCTGCCGCAAAGCCCGGCAGGGTATCAGTGTAAAGCTACTATACGATGATTTCGGATCAATCAGAACTCCGGCATCATTTTTCCGAAAACTGAATCAAGCCGGAGGTATGTCCATCGGTTTTTTCCCCATACGCTGGAGACTACCACTTACGATTAATTTCAGAAACCACCGAAAAATTACTGTAATCGACGGCAGCATCGGGTATATGGGTGGTGTTAACATCGGGGATGAATACGCAAATTGCAGTAAAAATAAAAGAAAGCCATTGTGGAGAGACACCCATATCCGCATTACGGGTACCAGCGTCCTAGCGTTGCAAACAGTTTTTATGTTTGATTGGTTTACAACACCAGTGTGGAAAATGCGACTCAGAAAACTGGAAGACATCAGTAAATTCTTCCCGGAATCCGTTGTTTCCCATATGAAACCGAATCTGTCCCTATCGGCACAGGAACATATGTTCCAGAATATTTTATCCCAAAATCATATTCCTACTCAAATTATTACTGCCGGGCCAGACAATATTTACCATACAGAAATAGAAGATGCACTGATACGGATGATTATGAGTGCAAAGAAATATGTGTATATTCAAACACCGTATTTTACGCCCGACAGTACTTTTATCAACGCATTGCGTATCGCCGCATACTCCGGGGTAGATATCAGGATTATAGTTCCTGGAAAATGGGATAAATTTTATGTCAAAGCCGCTGCATACGAATTTATCAGGGGTATGAGCGCTCCCGGTATCACTTTTTACCAATACAATGGCTTTATACACTCCAAAATGCTTGTCTCAGACGATAAAGTCACCACAATCGGTTCCACAAACATTGACACCAGAAGTTTTGAACTACATTATGAAGTAAATGCTGTTTTTTATGACAAACATTTCGCAGAAAAAAACAGAAATATTTTTTTACAGGATATACAGAATTCTATGCCGTTGGAAAAGCAGTGGTTTGAATCACAATGTATCTTCCGCCGTGCATGCTGGGCATTTTTTAAATTATTTTCTGCATTAATGTAAAAAAAAGAGCTGCCGGCATTGGAGCAGCTCTTTCCCAAATACATACGGCCACATCAGACCTTTTTTGTTACATAACCGCTTCTCAAACAACGGGTACACATTTTAATTGTCATTGTAGTTCCACCGATTTCGGTTTTTACTTCGACAATATTCGGCTTCCAGATACGGCGTGTATGATTATAAGACTTACTCACTTTATTACCGCTCAGAGAGCCCTTTCCACAAATATCACATCTTCTGGACATAATAAACCTGCCTATAATATATCTGAATCACCATACTACCAGAAATAACTGATTGTGTCAAATAAAATCCCCGGCTAGAACGGTTTGTGCAATCCGGAACTTGTTTCTGCACCGGTTATTTTGTATGATATACAGGAAATATCTTTTACCACGGAGCCCATATGGACAAAGAAAATTCATTAAAAATTTATTGGAAACTATTTCTTACAAACCTTATTTTAAGTTCCTGCACCTTCGGGGGCGGCTTCGTTATCATTACAATGATGAAACGGAAATTCGTAGAAGAACTTCATTGGATTGAAGAAAACGAAATGCTGGACATGACTGCCATTGCTCAATCTTCACCGGGATCATTAGCTATAAATATGGCCATCATCATTGGATACCGGGTAAAAAAAATACTTGGCGCCTTTGTTTCGGTACTCGGTACGGTTATACCGCCGTTGGTTATTATTTCTGCTATCGCATTGATATATAACTGGTTCAAAACCAACACACAAATTGCACTTTTACTCCAGGTTATGAGGGCAGGTGTTGCAGCAGTTATTTTTGATGTCGTTATTTCGTTAGCATATAACATTTTCAAAACAAAAAATGTTATATGGATTTCTATTATGTTCATTACGTTTATACTGTCATTCTTTTTTAATGTCGGCGCGATTATCATCATTATTGCCTGCGCTATTATCGGGTTGCTGGTTATGATATTCTCAAACAGATAGGAAATTCAAATGATTTATCTTCAAATGTTTTTTGCTTTTTTTCAAATCGGGTTATTTAGTTTCGGCGGAGGCTATGCTGCGGTACCGCTGATACAACATCAAATAATTGATATTTATGGATGGATTACCCTTTCGGAATTTGCGGATTTGATTACTATTTCAGAAATGACACCTGGTCCGATAGTTCTCAACTGTGCAACTTTTGTAGGCCAACAGGTTGCCGGCTTTCCCGGCGCAATTGTATGCACCATTGGCAGCATAACTCCCTCATTGATTGTGGTTTTACTTTTATCATTCCTGTATCTGAAATTCCGAAACCTGAGGTTAATGCAGGGAATTTTAACGGGACTCCGTCCGGCAATTGTATCAATGATAGCATCGGCCGGTTTTTCCATTTTATTGCTGGCACTTTTTAATTCCGATATCTATAGCATCAAACCATCAAATTTCAGGATAATCGAAGCAACTTTGTTTTGCATATTTCTGTTCTGTATCAGGAAATATAAACTGAATCCAATTATTGCAATCTTTGGTTCAGGATTAGCTGGATTTATTATATACCACCTGTCCGATCTAATCCACCAAATTCTGTAATCTATCGAATCGGCAGCACCAGTAGCGATAATACTATTTGCCACCAAACAGGCAAAACAATCCGGATTGGATAAATGCATCTCAAGTACCGGACTGCTCTCCACGAACCAGATACCCGGTTTATAAAAAGAGACGGAAGGGAAACAGCCCCCGTCTCTTTTGCATAAAATTACTGAATATCAGTTTTCGTAAAAACCAGCAGCGTCATTCCATCTGCCGTCATCAACCGAAGCGTAGAACCGGACATTTGATATACCTGTGTTTTTCCCAGCAAATCAAGATATATTTGTTCCAACGCCATTGCATCCGGAGATCCGGCCATCCGTGTGGTTGCCAGCTGCGAAAAAGATACTGTCCGCAAAGTTTTATCTGTAACAACAGATCCTGTTACCCGGTTCACTCCGGCAAAACCGGAAACAGTACCATCCGTAGTAAATTCAAGTCCCGGTACTTCCAAATCCAAAGCAACAGATACAACTGCATCACCTGTATTATATCCGGTCAATGTCCAACTGGTTCCATCAAGAACAAGCGGGACAAATACCAAGGAACTGTTTCCATCTGCAGAGCTAAGAACTAATGCTGTATCAGTGATCGTATAAGAATGAACTGTATTCAAGACAGAAAAATACAACTGTTCAAACTGCGTGTGTTCCGGATCACCGGCAACCATAGTTACCGCCATCGGACCGACGATGAAATCATTCCCGGTTACCGAAGCAGAACCAGTATAGTTATTCACTCCGGAAAAACCATACAAGGCATATAGATCACCACCGTTTTCATCAAGGGACAATGTAATGCTCTCACCTGAAGGAATCCCGGCTTCTGCTCCATGAGCAACCGCAGAAGCTAAAATCCAGTCACCGGCAAGGACCGGAGTAGCAGGTGTTTCAACCATGTCCGTTGAAGCACATCCTGTAAAGCAGATTAAACAAGTTATACCTGCAGCAACAATGGCTACCAACAGAAATCTGTTTGTTTTCATCTTTGTAATTCTCCTAAATGATTGTTTATCATATAATATACCTAAGACAAAGCAATGCGTCCAGAGAAACAACAATCCTGCTTGAAAAAAGATACTGTACATACCCCATTTGTTTATGATATTATATTGAAAGTATCATTTATAATGAGGCGTTGATATGGATTCACATGAAATCACAATGGATAAAATTGTTAGTCTCTGTAAACGCAGAGGCTTTGTTTTTCAATCTTCAGAAATTTACGGCGGACAAGCAGGTGCCTGGGATTACGGACCTGCAGGAATTGAGCTGAAAAAAAATATACAAAATGCCTGGTGGAAAGAAATGACACAGTTGCATGATAATATTGTCGGACTTGATGCGGCAATACTGATGCACCCCCGTGTCTGGGAGGCATCAGGTCATGTTGCAAATTTTTCTGATCCACTGGTAGATTGCAAACAGTGTAAAATGCGGTTCAGGGCAGATACAATGGATCAAACCGCACTGGCAGCAAAAAAATGCCCGAATTGTGGCGGGGAACTCACGGAACCGAGAGCATTCAATCTGATGTTCAAAACACATATTGGTCCTGCGGAAGATAGTGCCAGCATTGTGTATTTGAGACCGGAAACCGCACAAGGTATTTATGTAAATTATAAAAATATCATTCAATCAAACCGGATGAAAATCCCGTTTGGCATTGCCCAGGTTGGAAAAGCTTTCCGCAATGAGATTGTCACTAAAAATTTTATTTTCCGTACCTGTGAATTTGAACAGATGGAAATGCAGTTTTTTGTAAAACCGGGTGAAGACGAAAAATGGTTTGAATATTGGCGGGAACAGCGTTGGAATTTCTATAAAAAATACGGTATCCATATGGAAAAACTCCGCTGGTACCATCACGAAAAACTGGCACATTATGCCAAAGATGCATATGATATTGAATATGAATTCCCCATGGGATTCCAGGAATTGGAAGGTATTCATAACCGGACGGACTTTGACCTGTCCCGCCATACAGAATATTCCGGAAAAGACTTGCAATATATTGATCAGGATAACGGCAATGAAAAATACATTCCGTACATCATAGAAACATCAGCAGGTCTTACCCGCAACCTGTTGATGTTCCTGTGTGATGCCTATGAAGAACAAAATGTGGCAAAAGAAGGCGAACCGGACGATTACCGGACAGTCCTGCACTTTCACCCGAAAATTGCACCGGTTACAGTAGCAGTACTTCCGCTTATGAAAAAAGACGGTCTGGCAGAACTTGCCCAGGAAATTCAGAGTGAACTAAAAGAAGATTTTGTCACTGATTACGACCAGTCCGGTACTATCGGAAAACGGTACCGCCGGCAGGATGAAATAGGAACGCCATTCTGTGTCACTATTGACCATGATACAAAAGAAGACGGAACGGTAACTATCCGCTTCAGGGATTCCATGGAACAAGTCCGGGTTCCGCGGAAAGAACTGACAGCACGGCTCCATCAGGAAATCAAAAATTACAACTGCGTGTAACATATGGAATACATAGCGCTGGGACGTTCCAATTTATTGGTAAGCCGGACGGCGTTCGGGGCATACGGATTGCAGCAGCTCGATTCAGATGAAGCAGCTGCAATTCTGGTTCAGAAAGCATATGACGGCGGTATCAATTTTTTTGATACCGCCCGTTCAAAATCAGGAAGCGAAACCCGTCTCGGATACGCCATTCATACAATTCGGCAGAATGTGATATTGGCATCAAAAACAACCGCAACAACACCGGCACAGATTCGGCTTGATATAGAAGAAAGTCTGACAGCTTTACAGACAGACTACATTGATTTGTATCAAATTGAACAGAATACGTTTGTTCCCCGGCAGGATTCAGCGGATGACATATATAACACGTTGTCCACCCTGAAAAAGAGCGGGAAAATCAGACACATCGGGTTTATTGCTGATACAGCGGAACAAGCAGAAGAAGCACTGGAAACCAATTTGTATGAAACAATACAGATGCCGTTCAATATGCTGTCAGCAGATCTGTCTGCAAAAATAGTAAAACGATGCGCTCTGCACGATATTGGATTTATCGCAATGCAACCACTCTGCGGTGGGGTTATTAGAAATATTCCGCTGGCATACGGTTTTCTCCGTCAATATGAAAATATTGTCCCTCTTTGGGGAATCCGCACAGAAGAAGAATTGCACCAAATTTTATATTTTGAAGCTCATCCACCGGTTGTTGATGACAAATTTATGCAGGAAGCCGCACTGGCCCGGTCGTTTTTTTCATAAAAAAATACTAGACCTTTGTTGCTTTTATTACAGACTCAACTTCATTTTTTGTTAATGCCCGCACAATGCTCAAATCACTATTATTGGTTTCAATAACGGTTGAATCTTCACCCGTAGCTGTTGCACCAATAATTTCTACAACAGGATTTTTCGGATTCTCCGGATGGACATCCACAACCCGCCCGATCCGGCCATCGGAAAGATATACGTAGGAACCAACCGGAAACAGAGATAAACTATACAAAAGTGCTTTTATTACGGTACCGTCGTATTGCTGCCCGGTATTTTTCAGCAATTCAACCATTGCCTCAAAAGAACCTGATGCCGTCTTATATGTCCGGGGAGCAGTTATGGCTTCAAAAGAACACACAACCGAAATAATTTTTGCATACAGAGATATTTTACTACCACTTAAATGACGAGGATATCCTCGTCCGTTTTCTTTTTCATGATGTTCCAGTACCCCCAGACAAATGCTAAGTGGTGCATTAAAACCTTTTAGAATTGTGTAAGAAATAATCGGATGCGTACATAGTTGATTCTTTTC
This sequence comes from uncultured Treponema sp., assembly GCA_944389965.1. Taxonomy (GTDB): domain Bacteria; phylum Spirochaetota; class Spirochaetia; order Treponematales; family Treponemataceae; genus Treponema_F. Next base: position 13,332 of record CALXOI010000005.1, on the reverse strand, counting down.
TGCAGAAGACAAAACCCGGTTTGAAAGATATAACTGCGGTGGCAGCCGTATCATTCCTATTTCATGAAGCACGCAGGCGACCCCCAGCTCAATTATTTTTGTTAGCGGCATTCTAAGTTGCAACGCAATGATAACAGCAAGAACAGTAGTCCGCATGGAATGTTTTATTAAAAAATTATAATCGGTATCGTACATTTCCTGCTCAATTCTCAGCACATACCGTCTGTTATCTTTGATAAAAATGCATAATTCTTTTACTTTTTCAGAAATATTGTCTAAATCCAACGTTTTATGAGTTGCGTAATGAATATAAACCGTATTAATATATTCCAGATATTCCGCATAAGAATTCCGCACTGCATCAATGCGTCTTGATTCATTATCCAGAAAAACATTATCAGCTGTTTTTATTGGGATCGCTCTTTTGCTGGCAGAACCGGCATATTCTCCAGTCTGAACCTGTTGCCGAACATTATTTGCTTCCGGAACATCACCCATATTGGCCGCAGAACCAGAACCGGCAACGACTCTAGAAGAATTCACGACCGATTGCGTGGTTGCTGCAACTGACGGCACTGGATCAAGTTCAACTCCAAGGTCTTTTAAATCAACAGTTTCAATTTCCAGTGCAATATTTTTTTTCTGTTCAGAAGAAAGAGTTTCTACCGGCTGTTTAGAAGCAACATTACCTGCTGTATCCTGAACCAATGTTTCACTGCAAGTTCCCTTTGAAAATATTTCTTTAAATTCCCAATCACGAAGAGCTGACAGTAACGGTTCAGTTACCGGAAGAGATTTTGGTAATAAAAGAAATGTTTTATCTAAAAAAACTTCATCAGAAAAATAAGAAGGAGTTTTTAATTCTGTCGTTACAAATGAATTCATACTGATCTCTCACTCAAAGCTTTCTATATTATTATATCGGTAAAAAAGAGGATTTTCTTCATTGCCATAAAAAAAGGTTGTCTAAAGTCATATAAAATAACTTTTTAGACAACCTTATAAGATACAATACCACAACAGACAGCGTCTGGATGTCGATGACCGCTGTCCATTTTTACTGTATATTATGAATATCGGTTCAGCCGGGTAATCCTTTAGTAAAAAGTTGAGGTTTGTATATATTTTATGATATAATCACGGCTCATATGTATGAACAGAAACAAATGATCCGAAAAAAAATAAAACAAAAACTATCCCTTTACACACAAAACAGCTCTGCATCAGATGATGCAGAGAACACAGCCTGCATTCTACTGCAATCTCCTCTATACCGGAATGCGCAAATTATATACGCATATGCAGCGATGCCCCAGGAACTGAATATAGATAAAATCATCAGACAAGCGTTGGCAGACGGAAAAACCGTTGCTCTGCCCCGAATCCTGACGGAATCGGGGATTATGGAATTTTTTTACCTGACAGAAAACCAATCTCTGGACCAGCAATTGGTTAGCGGAACATTCGGGATACGGGAGCCTATACCGCTGCAACCAGCAGTTACAGAACAAACCGTTTTAGATGCGGCAATTATTCTGGTTCCGGGACTTGCATTCACTTCATCAGGAATCCGTCTGGGACGGGGAAAAGGATACTATGACCGGTGGCTTGGAAATTCCTTTCAGAAAATGACCAGTCCATGCCGGCAGATACCAGTAGTCGGTGTCTGCTTTGATTTTCAAATTTTACCGAATATTCCTTCCACCTGTACCGACATACCGGTTTCCCATATTCTGACTCCATCCCGGATTATATTTTGTAAATGATATAAGAACATTACGATTTGTTATTGACTTTTTTTTTATATTCATATATTATCATAAGCACATTCAATCTTATGAATGCTCCCTTAGCTCAGTTGGTAGAGCAACGGACTGTTAATCCGTTTGTCGCTGGTTCAAGCCCAGCAGGGGGCGTAAAAAACGGTCTATTATAGACCGTTTTTTTTATTTACTACCCTTTGAGTTTAGAATGAGAAAAAAACAAAATCGGTTGTCCTTATGTTTGGAACTTTTTTTTGTATTTTTTAAAATAGGTGCCGTAACGTTCGGGGGAGGTTACGCAATGCTCCCCATGTTGGAACGGGAACTTGTGTTCCGGCGTAAATGGACAACCAAAGAAATATTATTGGACTACTATGCAATCGGACAGTCAACACCAGGTATTATTGCAGTAAACGTAGCAACATTTATCGGATATAACAAATACGGACTGATTGGATCTGCAGTGGCAACAGCAGGAATAGTCACTCCGTCTATCATCATTATTACAATCTTAGCGAAATTCATCAAAAATTTTACTGAACTTGTCTGGGTTCAAAAAGCACTTTCAGGCATCAATATAGCGGTTGCCGCTCTTTTAACACAGGCTGTACAACAGTTCTGTGCAAAAGCAGTAAAAAATATCTGGGGATGGATAATTTTTGCAGCAGCATTTATCAGTATGTTCTTTTTTAAATTCGATTCTATCTGGATTATTATCTGCGGAGCCCTGGCAGGAATCATTATTTCAAATATCCAGAACTATAAAAAGATACATCCAACAATACTAAAAAATCAATCTGATTCTGACGGGGTATCCGATAAGACAAGAAAAAACCGGTTGACAGATACCGGTTCAACCGAGGGATAATATGTCATTATTACAACTCATGGGTATTTTTTTCTACGTAGGGTTATTTACTATCGGCGGAGGGTTGGTTGCTATCACATTGATGTATGATCCCATTGTCGGTAATGGATTGATTACATCGGAACAGTTTTATAATATGGTTGCAATTTCAGAATCAACACCGGGTCCAATCGGAATAAATATGGCAACATATATTGGCTGTGAACTGTATGGTATTTGGGGAGGGATTGCAACAACGACAGCAACGGTTATGCCCTCATTTATCATAATTATTATAATTGCAAAATTTTTTGATAAATTTCAAGAAAAACCGCTGGTCAAATCCGCTTTTACCGGGTTACGACCGGCAGTGAGTGGCATGATACTGGTTGCCGCTGCACAGATTTTTGTGATTACCATTTTAAATATTCCGGCATGGCAGGCCAGCGGCAATCTGCTTCACATAATCAATATTCCACCAGCTCTGTTCTATATTGTTGCTGTTATCATTCTGCTGAAAACAAAAATCAGTCCGATTCCGGTTATTATTGCAGGCGCTTTGTTCGGTGTATTATTCCTATAAAGTAACATTTACTATCCGGAAAAAACAACGCACAGTAAACCGCAGCTTACCGTCATACCGGGATTCTGCAGGGCGTTGCACAGCTTACCCCAAAAAAAGGGATTCCCGGAGGAACCCCTTTGATTTGTATTCGTGTTGCTACAGCAAACGATCTCAATTACTGTGTTATGAATAAATCAGATAACATCCATCCGGGCTACATCAGCTTCGTAATCGACCCCTTCCACATCAAAGCCGTTTGTTGCCAGAAAATCATGGCGGTATCCATCCATATCACCTAATTCGGCAAGATTATCCTGTGTCACTTTTGCAAGCCGGGCATTAACTTCTGCCTGAACAGCCGGATCCAGTTCCCAGTCATCAATACGGATTAAGTGTTCGCTGTCAACAGGGACATCACCGCCGGTATACAACCGTTCCGCAAACAGCCGCTCCATCTGCTCGATACAACCTTCATGGGTACCTTTTTCCTTCATTACCTTGAACAACACAGAAAGATACAACGGAATAATCGGAATTACCGCACTTGACCGGGTTACCAGACCTTTATTTACTGACACATATGCATGTCCACCCAGTTCAGCAGACATCCGGGAATCCAAAGCACGGGCTGTTTTTTCCAGATGCTTTTTAGCACCACCAATAGTACCATCCCGGTAAATGGCATGAGATAAAGCAGGACCAATATAGGAATACGCAACAGTCATACATCCTTTTGAAAGTACCCCTGCTGCAGACAGCCGGGTAATCCAGCGTTCCCAATCTTCTCCACCCATAACTTTAATAGTCTGGGCTGCTTCATCATCATTTGCCGGATCAGCACTCATCATACTCAGCTCACCGGTCATCATATCCACAGTCTGCCCGGTGAACGGCTTACCGAATGGCTTCAGCACAGATTTATATAATACACCGGTGTCGGGATCTGTCCGTACCGGACTTGCCAGACTGTACACAACCAAATCAAACGTAATTCCCAGTTTTTTTGCTTCGGCAATAACTGAATCCCGACAGGCATCACTGAAAGCATCCATATTTAAAGTCACAGAAGGGATACCTGCTTTTTTGGCAGCCTGGTCAAAGGCAAGATTATTGTACCAACCGGGAGTTCCACCCTTTTTTTCACTTCCTTCTTTTTCAAATGATACGCCGATTGTCGCTGCACCATACTCAAATGCCGCCGCAATCCGGCTGGCAAGACCATAGCCGGTTGAACAGCCAAGCACCAGTACAGCCTTAGGAGCAGTGCCGCCTTCCGCTGCAGTCTTTATCCCCCGCTTTGATTTCCGGGATTGAACATAGGCAATCTGACGCTCTGTTTCTTTTGCACAACCTGCCGGATGCGCATTGATGCAGATATTACTGCGGATCATCGGTTTAATAACCATGTTGTCACCTCTAATTTTATTTACTCTTTATATTTCTTCATTATAATACAGCCGTTATGTCCGCCGAATCCCAAAGATGCGGAGGCAATGCAGTTGATTTCCCCTTCAACACCGACGTTCGGAACGTAGTCCAAATCGCATCCGTGCTCCAAATCCGGATTTTCCAGATTGATTGTCGGCGGATAGAACCCTTCGTTCATTGCCTTGATGCTGATGATAGCTTCAATTGCACCGGCAGCACCCACACAGTGTCCTGTCATACTTTTAGTGGAAGAAACTTTCATCTTGTATGCATGGTCTCCAAATGCCAGTTTTACCATCTGTGTTTCCGCCGGATCGTTTATGGGCGTCGATGTACCGTGGGCATTATAATAATCCACTGATTCCAGAGTTACACCTGCATCTTCCAGAGCCCGGGTAATCGCAAGAGCACCACCGGTTCCATCAGGCCGGGGACTGGTGATGTGATATGCGTCGCTGGAAGCACCGTATCCTGCAAATTCCGCATAAATTTTTGCGCCGCGTTTTTGCGCATGTTCCAGTTCTTCCAAAATCAGAATGCCGGCACCTTCTCCCATCGTAAAGCCTTCACGTTTTGTATCAAAGGGGCGGCTGGCTTTTTTCGGGTCATCGTTAAAAGATGTTGCCAGCGTTTGCAATACCGTAAAACACCCGATACCAAATCCGGTAATAGCCGCCTCGGTACCACCCGCCAGACACACATCAACTCGCCCTGATCGAACTAAATCCAAAGCTGCACCCAATGCATCCGTACCAGAGGCACATGCTGTTGCCAACGTCCATGACGGTCCGTTGATTCCAAACAGCATACTTACATTTGCGGCACCTTCATTGGTAATAAACATCGGTACCGACAGCGGCGGAATACGGGTATTGCCGGCTTCAAAATACTTCTTGTAGCCGGCTTCCATGGTTTCAAAGCCACCGATACCGTTTCCTAACAGAATACCGGATTTTTCTGCGGCAATTGTTTCTTTAGTATATCCAGCATCTGCCAATGCCTGGGATGCAGCGGCAGCGGCAAATTGTGTAAAGCGGCACATTTTCCGGGCTTCCTTACGGTCAATGCCATAATCCGCCGGATTGAAATTCTTAACTTCCGCCGCAATTTTTACTGCATAGTCAGTTGTATCAAACAAAGTTATCTTATCAATACCGCATTCACCGGCACGGATTGCTTTCCATGTATCAGCAACGGTGTTTCCAACCGGTGTAACGGCACCCATACCCGTTACCACAATTCTTCTCTTTGTCATAGGGACTCCTTTGCCAACTGAATACCCTAGCATAGCAGCGGTACCAGTTTCGCAGCAGAACAACTGTTGTAACGGACCCTGCCAATACTGTCCGCTACAATACAGACTGTCCAATATATTTATTTCATTCCACAGTGCTTACCGTACTGCTTCCATTATCTTTTTCCCGTATTTCCACCCGGCGGATTTTTCCGCTGATTGTTTTGGGTAATTCCGGAACAAATTCTATCAGCCGCGGATATTTATATGCAGCAGTAACATGCTTGGCATAATCTTGGATTTCCTGTGCCAGCTTCTGGCTCGGCTCATAACCGGAAGCCAATACAATAGTTGCTTTTACAATCTGATTACGTTTGGCATCAGACACACCGGTTACGGCACATTCTAATACAGCAGGATGCTGAAGCAAGGTACTTTCCACTTCAAAGGGACTGATACGGTAACCGGCACTTTTTATCATATCATCTATCCTGCCGACGAACCAGAAATATCCGTCTTCGTCATAATAGGCAGTATCACCCGTATGGTACAAATCACCTGCAAATGCAGCTGCAGTGAGCTCGTCATCATGATAATACCCAGCAAACATTCCGAACGGATGCCCCTGATCAAGGCGAATTACAATTTCACCGGTTTCACCGGCTTTACAGGATTCACCGTTACCATTAACAATGTCAATCCGGTAGCCAGGTGCCGGTTTCCCCATAGAACCGGGCTTTGGCTCCATACCAGCAAAATTACCGATTGTCAGTGTTAATTCTGTCTGTCCATATCCTTCTTTCATCTTCAATCCGGTCTGTTCATAGAACCGGTTGTACACTTCTGCATTCAATGCTTCACCGGCAGTGGTACAATATACAAGACTGGATAAATCATATTTTGATAAATCATGTTTAATCAGATACCGGTATACTGTAGGCGGGGCACAAAACGTAGTAACTTTATACTGAGCCATTTTTTCCAGCAATTTGCCTGGAACAAATGACAGCATATCATAGGCAAACACTGCACTTCCGGCAAGCCATTGACCGTAAATTTTACCCCATACAGCCTTTGCCCAGCCGGTTTCTGCTACAGTCAGATGGAGCCCTCCATCCACCACATTCTGCCAATATTTTGCGGTCACGATATGTCCCAGAGGATACGTAAAATCATGTTGTACCATTTTTGGGTACCCGGATGTTCCGGAAGTAAAATACAGCAGCATTATGTCATGGTTACCGGCAGCGGAATCACCGGAAGGACGCAGAAAATCCGCAGACAGGCTGTCATATTCCTCATGGAAATTAATCCAGCCGGTGCGCTCCGGTCCCACCGTCACCAGCTGCTGTACTGTCGGCGATGCAGCCAATGACTGTTCAACCTGTTCCTGCGAATCCGGTTCATCCAGAGCTACAATCATTTTTATTCCGGCCGCATTGTTACGGTATTCAAGATCACTTTTCAACAGCATATGGGTTGCCGGAACAGCAATTGCCCCGATTTTGTGTAACGCCAACAAGAAAAACCAGAATTCATACCGGCGGCGTAAAATCAACATTACCGCATCACCTTTTTTTATTCCGTGATTCACCAGAAAATTTGCGGTTTTATCTGAGGCTGTTTTTAAATCCTGAAAGGTAAAAATCCGTTCATCCCCGGCATCGTCACACCACACCAAAGCCTTCCGGGAAGGTTCTGTCCGGGCATATTCATCTGCAACATCATAAGCAAAATTAAATGACTCAGGAATTAAAATAGAAAACTGGTTTTTCAAATCCTCATATGAAGTATACGTCTTATTTCCGTTTACAAATTTATCTAAAAGCATTATCTAAAACCTCTTTTTTGCGTATTGTATCACGTTTTTATTAGACACTGGACAGCAAAAAAATGTTGCATGAATATAGAAATATTATGCTGAAATGACATTTTTGTCAATTACGTCATAATAAACAGTTTATGTAACAAAATAAATGCTCGGGTATTTACGATATAGCAATATACAGGAGGCTGGAATGACACACACTGATACCCGGCAATTGTTCCTAAATACAATTTTTGAATCTGAAAAACCTGTCCTAATCGACTTTTTTGCAGCATGGTGTGGTCCGTGCAGACTTATGACCCCCGTGGTGGATCAGCTGGCAGAAGAATTAAAAGACAGTGTAACCGTTTACAAAATTGATGTTGATTTGGAAACACAGATTGCTGATAAATTCAATATTACCAATATTCCCACATTCATCGTAATTAAAAACGGCACCATTACAGCCCGGGAAGCCGGTGGCAGAAGCAAATCAGATTTAATAAGACTGATTGATTTGTAGTTCAGGACTTTTTTGTATATAATATATATATGGAGACAAACATGAGGAAAACATATTTAGGAATTGGGCTGTTGACAGCCATTGTAGGACTGCTGATGGTATTTGCACCGGAAGCATGGCTGAAAGTTGTAGTCATATTATTGGGAACTGCAGCAATTGTAAACGGTTTTTTCAATATAATTTATGTGAGAACTATCATCGACGATGAATTATACCGGAAAGCTGTTTTGTTCCGGGGCATCATCAGTATTGCAATCGGATTGACCGTTATTATTTTACCGTTGGTCATCGTAGCAACATTATGGACAATCATGCTCTACGTTCTGGCCGGTTATCTGCTTGTATCTTCCGGTTTGGAAATATATGCAACCATAAAATTAAAATCCGCCGGAGTTGAAGTAAAACCCTATTACGGGGAAATAATCGGTTCCATTATTTTAGCGGTAATACTGTTTATTATACCGGTACAGTTAGGGCAGATTTTGATTCAAATTTGCGGAGGTGTACTGATTGTCACCGGAATCGGTATTATTGTCTGGGAATGGAAAAACCGGAATTATATCGTATATCCTACATCTGTTTCTGACGACGAATAAATATTTATCCGGAAACCGGATCACGCTGATCCGGTTCTGTAAACTGACAGGTACTACCGGCAAGAGTCTGCCGGTGGGTTTATTACCATCCGGTTTCTTTCTATCAGTGAAATCCGCTGTTCCACAGATCCCCGGGAAGTGAATGTATCCTGCGGGGTATTCATGCAGTAGTCGACCATCCGGTCTATAGTTGTTTCTGCAACATGGAGCCGGGTATCTGATGAGGCATAATACATAAGCAACCTGCCGTCATCATCGGCAATAGCACCATTAATGAACACGACATTGGAAACGTCACCTATCCGCTCCTTTTTTTGGGGAGCTATCAGATACCCTCCCGGGGATGCAATAACCCGGGAAGGGTCATCCAGCGAAGTCATAAACGCATAGATAACATACCTGAGCCCGGCAGCAGTATTTCTTACCCCATGAGCAATATGAAGCCAGCCTTTGGGAGTTTTTACCGGTACCACACCGGCACCGTTTTTGACTTCTTTTATTGTATGGTAAATTTTTTCATCGATAATTTTTTCGTTTTCAACAACAGCATTTTCCATAGAAGTAGTAAATCCGCAGCAAATGCCGCCGCCGGAACCGGTATCAATAAACCCGTCTTGCGGCCGGGTATAGAGCAGATACTTACCCTGCACAAATTCCGGATGCAGCACAACATTCCGCTGCTGGGAAACGGTTTTTAAATCAGGCAGCCGTTCCCACGTGACTAAATCTTTCGTTCTGACGATACCGGCGGCGGCAGTTGCACTTGATGTATCACTTTCAGGGGCAGTGGAATCTTTCCGTTCAGTACAAAAAATTCCATAAATCCAGCCGTCTTCATGCCGGGTCAACCGCATATCATATACATTTACATCAGGTTTTTCCGTTTGAGGTAATAAAATTGGCATACCGGTAAAAGTGAAATTATCAGTTCCATTAGAACTTTCTGCTACAGCAAAAAAACTTTTTCTGTCAACACCTTCAACCCGCACTACCAGGCAATATTTTCCATTCAATTTGATTGCTCCCGCGTTAAAAGCGGCGTTTACCCCCATGCGTTCCATCAAATACGGGTTTGTAGCTTTATTAAAATCGTACCGCCATTCCAGCGGGATATGGTCTGCCGTTACCACCGGATTTTTGTACCGGACATAAATGCCGTTCCCCGGATAAACCGGATGATTCGGGCGGGTAATCAATGCCCGGTAATCTGCTGCCAACAAATCTCGTCTGTCTTCAAAATTTTCCATCATCATACTAAACCTCTTGTCCTCTACTGCGTACCGTTTTGTATCACATCCCATAGTCACCGCGGAATCCGCCGGGCAAGCTCCAGGCATGCCCGGACATTGTGATATGCTGTTTTCCAGTTTCCGCCTTTATCTTCCGTAAGTACCGGGCTGCCGTCAGGACGTACTGCCTGATACCATTCCCCGCCTGAATAGTCAACCTGCTTTGTACAAATCCAATCCCAAGTTTTTTCAGCAGCGGAATAATAGGAAATATCACCGGTCATCTGCCAAGCATTATAAAATCCGGTAAGAGCTTCTGCCTGATTCCACCAAATACGGGTTTCATCACGCACATCGTTTTCGATTTCGTTATATAACCCGCCGTTTACAGAATCAAAACCTTCATCCAAAGAAGTTGCCGCCAAATTAAGTACTGTCTCACGGACTTCTGATATCACACCATTATCACCTATTATTTCAGCAGCTTCCTGTAACAACCAGCTGGCCTCAATATCATGTCCATAAGAAACAATCTGTTTCATTGAATTCCATTCTTTATCAAAATAAAGCATTAAATGATGAGTCTCATGATTGAAAATATGGCAAACAGTTGTTTGAATAAGTGCTTTCAATGATACACAGACATTCCGCCGGAATTCTGTTTTTTCCGGTATCACAACAGCTGCAGTCCGGTACAAATTTGTAAATGCTTCCATTACATGAAGATTTGTATTCATGGATTTACAGCAGTCAATATCTTTAGGGGAAAGTTTTAAATCAACGGTTTCGCTCCAATTCCGAGCCCGGGCTTCTATATATCCGCCAAACTCTGGTTCATAGGCAAACTGTTCCAACAGATTATACAATGAGACTGCATACATCATTGCTTGCCGGGCCGTGTCTGTATCAGATAATAATTCCTGTACAGCAGCAGCATATTCAGACAATCCATATATCGCAAATGCTTCTCCATAAATCTGCTTCTTTGTTACATCAGCAGTACCGTCTGGTTTTACAGACCAATAAACCCCTCCGCACTCCATATCAATAAAATCCCGGCATATAGCTTTATAAGCATATTCTGCTAAATCCAAATATGCGGGATTATGAAAAAAACGGGCGGATGCACTGTACGCCCATAAAAAACGCGCTGTCATAACGATGGAACGGGATTCCGTCGAATCTTGAACATTGTATCCGTCTATTCTACCGTAAAAACCACCGGTTGCAACATCCCGACTGAACCGCTCCCAATACGGCAGGATAATCTTTTGTGCATGGGATTCAAAACTATCTGGAGAAAACGAAAATTTACATCTTTGAGGAACTATACTCATTTTATCCCCCTTTCTGTACCTGATAAAATAAGTATAGCAACAGTTCCTGTATACTGTCAATATTTTTAGCTAAAATTTAATTAAAATTACTTTTTATTTAATACTGAATTACGTATAATTAGCTTACCTGGAATTAAATTCCTTCCTGCAGTATACGATTGTCCAGAAATCTTTTTAACGATAATATCTGCTGCAACCCGGGCCAGAGCATTAGTATCCACTGCAACAGTAGTTAAATCAGGGATAGAATATTCTGGTGATAAATAATTATCAAATCCGGTTACAGCAATATCACCGGGTACTGATATGCCTCTTTCTGCAAGCTTTGCGATAACCCTCCGGGCTGTTACATCAGAATTACAAATAAAAGCCTCTGGAAGATCATCTGGGAGTTGTAAAGGAATAAAAGTCCCGTTTTCATCCCGGTCATTGATAATATCTTCCAAAGAAACCGGCAGATTATGTAAAGTCATTGCTTTCATGAAACCAAAAAAACGGTCTTGAATAGAACTGGTAGAAAAGAACGTACCTACAAAACGGAGATTACGGTACCCCTGTTCTATGACATACTCTGTCAGCAAAAACATATCGTAATAATTATCAGAAACAACAGCGTCGACATGAAAATACCGGGAAGCATAATAAAAATCAAGAAACACAAACGGTACACCACATCCGGACAGCACTCGGATATAGTCATTTTGTATCTGTCCCAGTATAATCATACCGGAAATTCTTCTATCTTGAACCATTACCGGCAACTGGCATAATTTTTCATATTCCAAAGATAAAACTTCCATAACGCAGTTGTAATTCTGCTTCAATAATTCAGCAGAAACCCTGCCATATACATTCCAATAAAAACTACCTGCATCATTTAAAAAACGTTCCGGAATCAAAACCCCCACTGTTCCGGTTCCCACATGAACAGCAGGCTGCTTTACCTCATATCCTAGCTCTGTTGCAAGCTGCCATATTTTTTCCCGCAATGCAGATCCAACGCCATCCTTTCCGGCAAGAGCCTTTGAAACAGTAACAATACTGACCCCTGCTTTTTCAGCAATATCCGCCAGTCTTATTTTTTTATGCAGCCCCATTTCATTTCCTTTTACTATGATAAACTATTCCATTGTATTTTTTTAGCTAAAAAAATACAATAGATATAAAAATTGACAAAATAAAGTTTTTCAAAGTTGCTTTATTTTTTACTTGCACTCTCCCATATAAGAAGTTATAATTATATAATGTTTTCAACTGAAACAAAAAAAATGCACCGTTTGTTCTTCATTTGTTTAAGCGTTTTAATCGGGGCTTTTGTTCTGGTCGCCTGCTCCTATTATATAATTAACAAAAAGTTTGCTGTAGCAGAGATAAAAGAAAAGCTTATGAATACTTCTATCCTTGCAGCTGAAGCAGTCAATGCCCAGCTGAAGGAACCGATGCAGTATCTCACTGTTGCACTTCAGGCTTATTCTGGTACTTACACACCGGAAGATATGCTGTTGTTCCTTATTTCCCGGGATACAAATCAGATATTTACAGATTTTGCATGGATAGATACTTCAGGCACAGCTGTTACAGCTTCAGGACAACATATGGTTCTTGAAACCGCACCATATTTAACCCGAATTTTTAGTGGAGAATCACGTATCACATATCTTCGGAAACTTCCAGGGACTCAAGATGCCGGAATCGTATACGGAATCCCGGTAAAACAGAACGGATCCGTTACCGGTGCGTTGTTAGGAATTATTACACCAGCAACAGCCACTGAATACACGTTGCTTAACATTCTGCAGGGACAGGGATATATGAATATTATTGATACAGAGGGAAACATCATAGTCCGTTCCCGAGACCCCCGGTCTATTCTGACAGAATCAGATGTAAATTATTTTGAATTTATGGAAAAGCGGACCGTTCCTCAGAAAAAATTTTCTATAGAAGCATTCAGAGAACAGATTTTACAGGGTACACAAGGCTTTTTCTATTACCGACTACCT
>CALXOI010000004.1 GCA_944389965.1 uncultured Treponema sp. | reverse complement strand
AAATGGAACTGCAGTACCCGGATTCCGCTTGGACAGTAGCGGCTGCTGAGTTTAAGTAATCGTGTTATGAGGTATAGAATGATATATCCAGATAAAAGTATGTGGAATCTGTTTTTTTTCTGTTGTGTTTTTTGGGGAGCGGGAATACTTTTTGCGCAGACAGATGTTTCATCGGAAGCTGCGGAAACAATTGTCCTTCCCGATATTACAACAGTAATTTCCGGTGACAGCGAGAAAATAAATAACGCTGCGGTTCCTGATTTTTCAGACGCATTGCCGGAAAATTTGTCTGAAACAACTTCCCTGCCGCATTTTGCTGTTGCAGAATCAGATGAAGATAATGATTTTTCTGTCAGTTCCGGTACCCTGGAATCAGATATGCGTAGCGTGTATATGGAAGGAGTCTTATCCGGCGGCTGGCCGCTGCAATTTTCGGGTGATTTTTCCGTATATAGTATCGGTTCCCATCCATTTGAAGTACGTTTTTCCCATCATACTGTTGACGCTTACGGAGCGTATTCTGCTGATGAAGGCTTTTTCAATCAGATGACGGAACTTTCAGCCGACAAAACAATTACTGTCGGACCGATGGTATGGAAACTGAATGGAAGTTATAAATCCGGTTCCGTAGGGGTACAAGGACAAAGTCCGGTGTTTGATGATATTAACCGGCGCTTTTTGGGTGGAAGTGCAGGATTTATGATTCCCATAGGTCAGAATGGTAATTTCCAGCTGGGTATGGATATTGCTTGGTTGAGCCGGTATATGGGAATTGTCGCGGGTTTGCAGTCTGTTCAAATGCCTGCTGCCATTTCTTTTTTTGATGCTTCCCCGCAAGCGTCGTTTTCATGGACAACCGGTGATTTATCCGTCGGTTTTTCTGCTGGCTGGAAAACCGGCGCTGCGGTGAATTCCGGCATTGATCCATTCCAGCGGGGGAATTTCGGGGCAACACTTATTTGGGGAATTTCAGATTTTACGGTAGATGCCGGTGCTGCCGTGGTATGGATTCCGAGCGGGGCCGGTGCGCGGAATATCCGGTTATTGGTTCCGTTTAGTGCTGGTATTGAATGGAATTTACCTGTGGCATTTTCTGCCCTGCCGTTGTCTGTTGAAATACGAGGAGGAATGGATTCTTTTCCGATTGTGCCGGCTGATTTTGAAGATCGTAATCCTTTTACAGCGGTTTCTCCGGAATCGTATATTTCATCCGGTGAACAAAGTGACTGGTTTGCATCTGTATCTTGTACTATTCCTGTCAGAAACCTGTTTTCTCTTGATGCATCGGCGGAATACCGGCAAACGGCTTTCGGTAACGGAATTCTGTACAGCCGGTATGATGCGCTGTCTGCCGGAGCTGCAGGGTTATTTCCGTCCGGTGTCATTGCCCGGAAGTCCCTTCTGACAGAGACGGTTCTTACCGCCGGATTGGGAAATTTCCTAGTGTCTGCAGGTTGGACAGGGCATTGGCTTGACCGGCTTCCCGGTATGGCTGCACAGAGCCTGTATGCCTCCGCCGGCTATACCGCTTCTTCCGGAGTATGGGGGATCAAGGCTGAAATCCTGGAACAAATATCCGGCGCTGATATGATGCCGGTTTTGGATTTTTCCGCTGAATACCGGGTTTCTGACAGGGTGAAATTAACTGCTTCGGTGCAGGATATAGTGAAGCTGATAACTGCTTCCCGCCGTATTTTTGCGGATCCTTATATTATGGATAGTGGCAGCGTAACCGCATCCCTTCAGTTTTATTACTGACGGTTTGCTTTACAGGTTGTGGCGTAACCGCATGATTATGTGTGGTTTAGCAAAACTCCGGGAACAATTATTTTAATGTTATCCGCAGTCATTTTATTATGTATTTATTTCAGGAGGTTTTATGTTCAGTTTTCTCCGCAGCGGCGGCTTGTTGATGATACCGATAGGTTTTTGCGCTGTTGCAGTTACTTTTATTGTTTTTGAGCGTTTTTTTTATTTTTTCAATATGAAAAAAAAGCAGCAGAATTTTCTTTCCCGGCTCAGCAGTTATATTGCAGCCCACCGCTTTGAAGATGCATTGCAGCTGTGTGATTCAGTGGGAACACCTGCATCCCGCGTAGTACATAAGGCGTTGGAATGCAGGAATATGCCGGAAGCTCATATAAAAGCTGCAGTTTCTGCTGAAATCGAGTTGGTGATTCCGGACTTGGAGCACCTTTTGACACCTTTGGGAACAATTGCAAATATTTCGACGTTGTTGGGGCTGCTGGGAACGGTGACCGGAAATATCCAGGCATTCGGTGTACTGGGAGCCGGCGGTTCTATGGGTAACCCCGCTGTTCTTGCCGGAGCAATTGCAGAGGCATTGGTTACTACCGCATCAGGCTTAGCAGTATCAATTCCCGCCGTTATTTTCCATAATTATTTTGTTTCCAGAGTAAACCGCCGGATTGGGGAAATAGAAGCGCTGTCAACATCTGTTGTGCTTCAGCTGTGCGGACGTCCGCCGGTGGGGGTCTAGCGTGAAAATAAAGCGCAGCCGGATACGGTCTTCCCAGATTGACCTCATTCCGATGATTGATATTGTGTTCCAATTGATTTTATTTTTCCTGGTATCAACCACTTTTGCTTTGTTACCGGGTATTTCCGTTAATCTTCCGGAGTCCCGGACTTCGGAAGGCGGAAAAACAGCCGGCATGATTATTACCGCATCTTCAGACGGTGGTTTATGGCTGAATGAACAGCCGGTTTCTTTGGAAACACTTGATGCAGAATTGGCAAAATTTGATACCGGGGATATTCAGCGTCTTGAATATCCTGTCCAGTTGGAAGCGGACACCCTTGTCACCAACGGCGTGATTGTCAGTATTTTTGATGTTCTCCGTAAAAACGGTTTTTCAGCTGTGAATTTACGGACAACAGACAGGTAACAGTATGTCTCCGGAAAAATTTATTACCGGGCACCGTCCGGATATTTTGGCGGGAATTTCCACTGGTATAGTCTGGCTTGTGATTTTATGCATACTGCTGCTGATTCCGGTATCCCGGCAGTCTCAACCGGAATATACCGAGGTTTCAATTATATTGGAACCTTCATCAGAAGCGGTTGCTTTTTCCGGCAGAAATCCCCGGGAAGCAACGTTTGCTGCTGAACCAGAACAGTCTGAACAGACAAAGCAGTATGATGTTGCGGATGAAACAGCCGCAATACAGGATATTCCTGCCGGATCGGAAAATCCGTTGATTACTGCTGGTACACCCATATCCCGTGCTGATTCAGTAATAATCGGAGGGCAACATTCTGCAGCAGAGAGCCCGTCATCTGCTCTGACAGACGGAATTGGAAATTCTGTTCAGGATTCTGGTCGCCAAGCCGCCGGTGATGCGGGGTTCATATCTGAACTGGCAGCAGTACCTTCTGAACCAGCGGAAACGGCTGCTACCGGTACACGGATGGTTTCCGGCTCACCAAAAATGTCCGCTGAGATTTTGTCAGAACCGGTGCCTGATACGACAGGACAGCAGCAATTGTATAAAAGCATAGACCAGCTTATGGCGGAGCAGGTAGCGGCAGATGTTCCCCGTGTGTCGGTAGATGATGTGGATTGGGATTTGTTGTTTGCGGAGCAGGGAACGACAACGGTTTCTGACTCTGTGGCGGTACAATCTGAATCGGGAAGTGTACCCACAGGTTCCGTGTTGGAAGGAAATGCGGCGTCGGCATCCGGTAAACCGGGAAACAGCACCCGGGTTTCTGCACGGACAGATCCGGTATCAGAATCAAACTCCGGAAACAGCGCTGCATCCGGTGAAACAACAGCTGCCTTGGACAGGATACGCACGGTTCCCTTTACCGGTAATAGTGTTTCCGGGGATGTGTCATATACAGTAAATGCTGATACAATCAATTATTCCGGTAATAGAACCGGTACAGAGTTACAGACTGCGGATGGAGGTTCGCTGCTGCTTTTGGAACCTGCTGTCCCGGAAATTATTATCTCACCTGATAATGAACAATATATTGATGCAAATCGGGAAGTTACCATTATGTTTACTGTCCTACCCTCGGGGCAGGTTAATTCCGGAACAATTACCATACGCCCTGCTTCATTGCTGCATCCTTTGATTGAATCCGAAATTAAAGTACAGATTTCAAAATGGCGGTTCCAGACGTCATCGGGTTATGGACAGGTTAGCTTTAAATATAATATAATACGCCGATGAAAAATAGCATAAAAGCTGTCGCTTTTGATATCGACGGAACTTTATATCCTAACTGGCAATTATACATCCGTATTATCCCGTATGTCTTGAAGAGATTGTTCTTTTTTTTGAAGTATGGCCGGGTGCGCTCTATTTTGCACAGGACTGCTCCGTTGGGTGATTTTTATGAATACCAGGCACGGTTATTATCTTTTGAAATGCATAATAATCCGGTTCAGGCACGTCAGCTGATTGATGACAATATTTATCATGGATTGAAACCTTTTTTTAAATATGTAAAACCATTCCCGCATATAAAAGAAACTTTTGCTGCTTTTAAGCAAGCCGGATTAAAACTGGCAATTTTGTCTGATTTTCCGCCTGAACAGAAAGGTGATTTATGGGGAACAGAAAATATGTTTGATGTTATTTGTGGTTCCGAAGCGTTAGGTGCATTGAAACCTTCAAAATATACATTTATATCTCTGGCGGATAAACTGGATATTCTGCCGGAACAAATTTTATATGTAGGGAATAGCATTTCTGCAGATGTGTGTGGAGCTTCTGCAGCAGGGATGAAAACAGCATATTTAATGCCTTTTTGGCGTAGGTTATTCAATAGACCATTGCCAATAGCAGATATTTCATTTAAAAACTATCGCCAATTACAAAAAATTGTGCTACACTGATACTACATACATATTTGGGTGGGGAAATACGTTATGTCTATTTTAGGAACAATAATCTCTATCGGTATTTCTGTTTG
Organism: uncultured Treponema sp.; assembly: GCA_944389965.1. Taxonomy (GTDB): domain Bacteria; phylum Spirochaetota; class Spirochaetia; order Treponematales; family Treponemataceae; genus Treponema_F. The sequence goes on along the minus strand of CALXOI010000004.1, from coordinate 38,837 downwards.
TGTCATACTTGTCTTTAGATATATGGACAGAAACGGCCGTTCTTTGGAAAAAGTAAAAAAATATATTGACTTAAAAAGTGCGGATTTGCAGAGCCTGTTTTCAGAGCAGCAGCAAAAATTGAATGCTGTATCTGCTGGGCTGGAAGAAAAAAAATCCCAAGCAATTGCGACAGTACACCGCCTTGAGAAACAAATCAGTGAATTTGATACGATAACAAATGAATTTTCCGCCCGGATTAATGCGGTAGATGAAATAGATAAAAAAATTCTTTCATATAACACGCTGTTAAAGCAACTGGTTGAAATGACGGCTGGACTTGAAGAAAATATGAAGCGGGTTAGTAAAGAATCGGATGATGTCGAAAAACTTGACAAGCGGATTCATGAATATGAAAAAAATGTCTCTGGCATTGAATCGCGGATTTCCCATATTTCTACCGATTTTGCCCGGATGAATACAGAGCAGTTAAAGCAACTTGGAACGGAATTGCTTGGACGGTTTAATGAGCAAGTTCAGCAACTGGATGAATCAACCCGTCAGGCTGTTGCCCGTAATGAAGAAGTGCTTAATGATTTGCAACAGGAAATACAGAACACATACGCTGTCGCTGCCCGGAAAATTCAGGAACTGGATGATGCTGCATTTGTACAGCTTTCGGAACAAACTGATAAAAAAATAGCTGATATGCAGACATCTCTTTCTGAATCATTGGAACGGATTTACCGGGAATCGGGAGAAAAAGCTGTTGTTGTCCAGTCAAATTTGACAGATAAAATAGCTGCCGTACAGGACTCTTTGAATACCTTGTTGGCAGATGCTGAGCTCACAGCCCAGCGGTTAGCTCAAGAAACATCTGGTAACAGCGAAACGCTTGCTTCTGTTCAAGAAAGTGTTCTGCACCAGGCGAAAGAGCTGGAAGAATTGTATCAAGATGCTTACAACCGCGCAATCACTGCTGTTGCGGAAAAAGAACAAGATATGCTGGCTCAGATGACAGCCGCTTCAAATCGGAATGTGGAAGAACTGAGACAACGGACCATGCAGCGGTTTACAGCATTACAGACTGCTTTTTCGGAAGCATTGGATAAAATTAACGCAAATACAGAAGAGCGTGTATCTTCCGTCCAGGAAGAAATATCTGCCCGGATTGCTGATATTGACCGTATGTTGACAGACAATGTTACTTCGGTGCAGCAGCAGGTTGACGGTTCTGTTTCTGAAATGAAAACCGTGTTGGAATACAGAATAAATGACATTGACCGGGTTTTAACCGGCAGCGTAGACTCCCTCCAGAATCAGATGACAGATAAGCTGGACTCCATCCAGACGCAGCTGGACGAAAACATTGCGGCAATCAACTCCCAGATAGACAGCGACGTGACCGGCATCGATGAACAGGTTGCCGGCAAAGTGGCAGCACTGCAGCAGCAGATGACGGCAGCACTGGCGGAAGTTGACGGACGGCTGCGGGACAGAATAACCGGAATTGACCAGACATTGACCGGCAGCGTAGACTCCCTCCAGAATCAGATGACAGACAAACTGGGCTCCATCCAGTCACAGCTGGATGAAAACATTGCGGCAATCAACTCCCAGATAGACAGCAACGTAACAGGTCTTGATGAACAGGTTGCCGGTAAAGTGGCGGCACTGCAGCAGCAGATGACGGCAGCGCTGGCGGAAGTTGACGGGCGGTTGCGGGACAGGATAACCGGAATTGACCAGACATTAACCGGCAGCGTAGACTCCCTCCAGAATCAGATGACAGATAAGCTGGGTTCTATCCAGATGCAGCTGGACGAAAACATTGCGGCAATCAATTCCCAAATAGACAGCAACGTGACCGGTCTTGATGAACAGGTTGCCGGTAAAGTGGCGGCACTGCAGCAACAGATGACAGCGGCACTGACAGAAATGGACGGACGGCTACGGAACAGGATAACCGGAATTGACCAGACATTAACCGGCAATATTGACTCCCTCCAGAATCAGGTGACAGACAAGCTTGGATCCATCCAGGTGCAGTTGGACGAAAATCTTGCGGTAATCAATTCCCAAATAGACAGCAGCGTGACCGGTGTCGATGAATACGTTGCCGAAAGGGTAGCAGCGCTGCAGCAGCAGATGACAGACAAGCTGACAGATGTAGACGGAGCGTTGCGGGACAGAATAGCTGGAGTTGACCAAATACTGACAGATAATGTGGATTCTCTCCGGAATCAGATGACGGATAAGTTTGATTCTATCCAGTCTCAGCTGGACGAAAACATTGCGGCAATCAATTCCCAAATAGACAGCAGCGTGACTGGTATCGATGAACAGGTTGCCGGAAGGGTAGCAACGCTGCAGCAGCAGATAACGGCGGCGTTGGCGGAAGTTGACGGGCGGCTGCGGGACAGGATAACCGGAGTTGATCAGACATTGACCGGCAGCGTAGACACCCTCCAGAAGCAGATGACGAATAATTTGTCGGAACTCCGTACACAACTGGACGAAAATATTTCGGCAATCAATTCCCAAATAGACAGCAATGTGACCGGTATCGATGAACAGGTCGCCGGAAGGGTAGCAGCGCTGCAGCAGCAGATGACGGCAGCGCTGGCGGAAGTTGACGGGCGGCTGCGGGACAGGATAACCGGAATTGACCAGACATTGACCGGCAGCGTGGACTCCCTCCAGAAGCAGATGACGGATAATTTATCAGAACTCCGTACACAGCTGGATGATAATATTTCAAATGTGGATAAAGATGTAACGGACCGGATGAGTATGTTACAACAGCAGATGGCGGAGAATCTGACTTCAATACACAGCCGGTTGCAGGACAGAATAACCGGTATTGATCAGACGCTGACCGGCAGTGTGGATTTGTTGCAGCAACAGATGGATGAAAATGTTTCATCGGTGCAGAATAAACTTAAAGATGAGATAAGCGGTATTAATCAGACTTTAACCGGAGGTGTCGGATCAATACAGCAGCAGCTGACTGATAGTTTGTCTGAAATTAATGCCCGTTTTGAAGATAAAATTGCTGCAATGCAGGAAGAAATGTCAGATAATTTGTCTGATATAGACAGTAAAATTTCCGACCGGGTCCACAACATGGAACAAGATATGTCGGGGAATATTGTTCTTGCGGAACAGCACTTATCCGATCGTCTTGCTGACATTCAGGATTCGTTTTCTGACAAAATTGCTGCTATGTCAGATTCTCTGCAAAATGCATTGGCGGATGCAGAGAAAACAGCTGACCAGGTAAATAATTTGCAGGTAAATAGCAATACCGTAATTTCTGAACTTCATGAACTGAACCACCGGAAAGCGGCGGAATTGGAAGCGGCTTATTCAGAAACTTACGATAAAGCACTGGCTGATATTTCAGCAAAAGAGGCAGAACTGATTGCTCGATTGTCTGAAGTGTCTGGTGCAAACACAGAAAATCTTCGCCAGCAGTTTACCCGCCAGATTGCAGAGTTAAAGGCTTCTGTAACCGATGAATTCATAAAAATTAAAAGTGAGTCTGAAGAAAAAACATCATCTCTTCAGACTTCCATGTCAACACATATTTCATCTGTTCATCAAAAATTGTCGGATACTATATCTGCGCTTCAGCGGGAACTTGTTGACCGGATTGTTTCTGTACAGACAGATGTTTCAGCGGCAGTATCAAATGCAGAAGAAACAGCTGTCCGGCTTACAGAAATGCAGGACGTGAATTCTGCTTCGGTTACGGCGCTGCAGGAGGAAGTTCGCCACCGTGCAGATGAGCTGGAATCTCTCTATAAAAATCTGTATGATACGGCATTTGAATCTATTTCTGCAAAGGAACAGGCAGTTTTGACACAGATATCTGAGGATTCAGAAAAAAATACCGGTGAGCTGCGTCGTCAGATTTTTCAGAAAATGCAGGAAATCCAGACTACGTTTGCGGATACTGTCAGACGGATTGATGAAGAAACGGAAACAAAAACATCTGAGTTGCAGACCCAATTATCTGATGATATCATCACTGTGCAGCAGCTGTTGTCTGGTAACATCGCTGTGGTACGGGATTCAATTACTGAAAAAATAAACGCGGTCCAGACGGCATTGTCCGCTGCAACAACGGCTGCAGAACAGTCTGCTGCGGAAACGACAGAAACCAGTGAACGTCTTGCTGCCCTTCAGGAAGACCTTCGGGTACACGCTGATGATTTGGAAATACAGTATCAGGAAGCGTACCGGCAGGCTCTGATTGCAGCGGAACAGAAAGAACGGGAAGCCCTTTCCCGGTTTGAGGCGGTTTCTGAAGATAACACTGAACGGTTCAGAAAAGAAACAGAAAGCAGGTTGGAAGTAGTGCGGGGGGATTTTGATGTGCGGATTACGGCGCTTCAGAATACTTTGAGTGCGGCGGAACAATTGATGGATCAGACTTCTTCCCGGATAGAAGCGAAACTGCAGGAGCTGAATGAATCTGTCGCGGGTCAGATGACCGGAATTCAGGGGTCAGCAGAACAGTTCCGGTTGGAAAGTGAACGGCAGGCAAAAGAAACTTTTGCGGCGTTACATGCAGAAGTTGACCGTACTTCTGCTGCAGTCAACGAAGCTATTTCCCGGATAAATGACACATGGCATTCCGCTGAAGAGCAGAACCAGATGACGGCAGACCGTTTATCCCGGCAAAATGAAGAAACACTTCATGCCGCTGCTGTTTTTGAAGATTCTGTTAACAAACGTATTATGGAAATAGACGCATCAGTTGTCGATGCAATGAAGAAAATTTCTGCGGCATATGATTCGCGGCAGGCTGCCTTTCTGGCGGGATTGGATAAACAGCTTGAAGACTATAAAGCAGATATGCAGTACCGGTTTGAGCGGCTGGATACTGCCGGTGCTGACGTTGACAAATTGGAGGATGCGCTCCGTCAGTCAATGGTCGAAGCCCAGAACCGGGTTATGCAGGACTTTGCCCGGTTCAATGCGGAACAACAGCAGCAGCAGGCTGACTTTGAGCTGGCGATACGGAAAAATTCTGATGACATTGCCAATCAGTTGACTGCACTGGAAAATGAACTGAACGAATTGAAATCGACAGCTTATAACAATGTTTCTTCAAAACTACAGGATTTTGAAAAAGAATTCATAGCTGATTTAACCCGCCGGGGGGATAACATTACGGTGGATTTGGAACAGTGGAAAGAAGAATTTGATACAAAACTCAAAATACTGCAGTCGGATTATGAATCAAGCCGGCATGGATTGGAAGTAAGCTACACCGATACTTTAAAAGAAAGGGTTTCTGTATTGCAGGATAAAACAAAAGAATATCTTGTACGGTTTGAGACGGCTGTAAAACAATCTGAAACTGCGGTTCAAGGCCGTATTTCAAGTTTGGAACAGGAACTTCGTACTTTTATAGAACAATATCGGTCAAAACTTGAAGAAACCAAATCGTCTATGGACGGACAGCTTTCAAGTAATATTGAGCAACATGCTGCATTGGTAGAAGAACAGCTTGCCAGAATCGAGAAAGAGCTGGATTCCCGTATTGCAGAGATGAATGCCCAGACTGCGGATTCTTTGGAAAAGAACAGGGTTGTTATTGACGGATTGCTGACGGATTTGAATGCCTGGCAGACACGTATGGATGCCCAATTTGATGAAAGCCGGAGTGTTTTCAATAACAAGTTATCGCATTTTGAACAGAATTCATCGGATTTGATTTCCCAAGTACAGAATTCGTTCAAAACAGATTTGAACGGATACAATGACCGGGTGCAGGAAATTTATGCTGAGCTGGATAATAAACTGGCGCAGGTCAAAGCGGTATCTGAGCAGACTATTTCCGGTTGTGAATCCCGTGCTGCCCAGGTGTTGGATGAATTCCAGCAGTCTTATGATGCCATGCTGGAAGAAAACCAGCGCCGTATCCGTGACCAGAACATAGAAGCTGACCAGAAACTCCGTGCGTTGAAAAGTATGGTCTTGGAAATCAGGGATAAAAATGAAGCTTTGCAGGCAGATATGGTTATGAAGCTGCAGGCAAAGACGACTGAAATCAATCTTCAGCTTGATGATATTGACAAACGTATTAAGCATTGTGTTTCACAGGTTCCTTCGATGGAAAAAACGAATGAAATGCGGTCCAAAATGGAATCTGAACTTGATGCTTTGCAGGCGGAGATGGGTCGTCTGAATGTTTTCAAATCAGAAACAACAGCATTGGAAAATGAACTTCAAAAAATCAGGCAGATGGATGATGATATAAACCAGCGGCTGCAGGCGTTTACTGCCGGTAAAAAACACATCGATATGCTTGAAAGTGATTTTGCCCGGCTAATGGGATTGTCTGAAACGATGGATGCTAAAATATCCGAACTTCAGACTATTAATGATGATTTGCAAAATATGCAGGTTGAAATCCGCCGGTTCCAAGATTCCCTGACTAATATTTCAACCCGGTATGATCGGCTTGAGAAGAAGAACAGTGTTCTTGACCGAACTATCATTGATGTTGACAATGCGTTCAAGAATCTTGAACAGATTGAAAAGCGGTTGGCTCAATGCGGTCTCCAGGTTGATCAGATGCCGGAAAAAATTGAAAATGTTCGCCGGGATGTAGACCGGCTGGTGGATAACAGTGGCCGTATATCCGAAGCAATGGAAAAACTTGATTCACTGGATTCTATCATTACGGAAACATCCAACCGGATTGATGAGGTTATGAATGCCAGAGATGGTATTGCACGGAGTGAAACACGTTTGCGGGACATTGCAAAGCAGGCTGATGAACAGGTTAAGCTGCTAGGTGCATTGATTAAACAGGATATGGCGAAAAATGCACCTTCAGCAGGCGCTCCGCCTGTCAGTGTCCGGGAACGGGTAATTCAGCTGGCACATCAGAACTGGAAACCGGCAGAAATTGCCCGAGGATTGAATCTGACGGAAGGTGAAGTAGAGCTGATTCTCGAAATGCCGCAATTGTAGTGCTGGAATTCCGGAATGGGGCAAACCGGTTTGTCACTGATTCCACATCGGTGGAAAGACAGCGGATTTGCTCTGTAACGGTGTTTTTGCTCGTATTATGCAATTGATCCGGTAATCTTTTTTACAAAAGATATTTCAGGATAACACTATATTTTGTTATGTAACTGGTATGATGGTAGAGCCGTTTGCGGTTTTTAATGAGGTCTATATTCCCCTACAGGATACATTTATTTGTGCAGCAGACAGGTTGCCCACGCTTCTACCGCTTCCCCTGTTCCAACCGGTCCCAGCTTTTCACCGGTTTTTGCTTTGACAAAAACCGATGAATCATCCGTACCAAGAATTGTTTTGATTGATTTGCATATTTCTTCCCGGAAAGGGAGTAGTTTGGGTGTTTCCAGTGCAATGACGCAGTCAATGTTGCCCAGATGCCATCCTGCATCGGTAATTTGCTTCCATACACTGCGGAGCAATTCCCGAGAGTCTGCATCTTTCCATTCCGGTTCTGAAGGTGGGAAAAAAGAACCGATGTCACCCATTGCGGCTGCTCCCAGTAACGCATCTGTTATGGCGTGAAGAAGTACATCGCCGTCAGAATGTCCGTCTTCGCCTTTTTCTGAAGGAATTATAATTCCACCGATACGTAGTTTCCGTCCTGTGACTAACCGATGCCGGTCATATCCGAGTCCTGTTTTAATTGTCATAACTGTTTCTGCTTTTCCAGGAATGTCTTGGGTAAATGTTATTTTTTTATTTTCAACGCTTCCGCCGGTAATATACACCGGTGAAACGTATTTGCTCCATATTTCTGTGTCGTCTGTATAGGTGCACCCGTCTGCCGCTGCCTTTTGGTGGGCTTCCAGCAGCGGCTGGAAGCGGAAGCCTTGGGGCGTTTGTACCGCAACCAGTCTGTCTCGATTCAGGTGACGGATGATCATCCCTGAACCGTCGATTTCTTTTTGAGTATCTACCGGAGAAATGGCACAGGTTGCAGCATTTTTTTCGCACGCTTTGTAATAAACCCCCTGAATAATGTCTTTTGTTACATAGGGTCGGGCTCCGTCATGTATTAATACAATATCCGGTTTATATTGTGCCATTTGTTGTAGGGCTTTATACACAGATTGCTGACGGGTTGCTCCGCCTTCCGTCAGCAATAAACAAGGAATGTTATCATTTTGGGCTGTATAAAAGTATTTTCGCTCTCCGGGATGTAACTTGGTAAGCCATTGGTGTACAACCGGAGACATACTAAGCGCCTGATATGCCGTCGACTTTGCACTGTCTCCACCACCGGCTTGGACAGTAACAATGATAATGGATAACGGCACAGCTGAAAGGAACGGTTCAATTGCGGCAGCCAGTACGGTTCCTTGGCAACCGGAAAGTGGGAGGAATTCTTTTTTAATATTTCCTCCCATCCGGGATGACAATCCTGCTGCTGGAACAATAAGCCCTGCAGATACCGTATTAATCTTCATCTCCTTCTGATTCATCATCGTCATCGTCGTCATCAATTATATCGGTGTCTTCATCTTCTGCATCCTCATCTTCTTCGATGAATTCCTCATCGTCGTCATCAAAGTCATTTTGGATAGCAGTATGTTTTGCATCCCGGACAAGTCCCATTGGCTCCAACTTTGCCAGCAACATCGCTTCTATTTCTTTTACCGGTTTATCCAGTGCAAAAGAAATTTCATCTTCTAAAAGTTTTTTTGCAGAATCATATAACTTCCGTTCCAGAATCGGGAGTTCCTTTATTTTACTACGGTGGTACAGGCAACGGACGATTGTCGCAATGTCAGCAACACTACCTTTTTTCAAAAGGTCAAGATTCATCTGATACCGCAACTTCCAGTCAGATGTGATAGGTTCAACTTCTTCCCCCATCATTTCAATTGCATGTTGGGCTTCTTCTGCTGAAACAATGGCGCGGATTCCCAGTTCTTCAACCCGGTTAACCGGAACCATAACAACCATGTCTGATACTTCAAGATAAATTACATAGTAGGTCAGCAGCTGGTCTTTGAATTTTTTTTCTTTTATTTCTGTAATTTTTCCTACGCCCTGACTCGGATAGACAATCTTCTGATTGACTTCAAATTTATATGTTGTATCACTCATAGTTTAATATTATATCATAAATCAGTAACTTGGTCAAAAGAAACCCCTTGGACAGAACGGAACCTGCAAAAATGGGGATGTGCTGTTTGCAAGACTGGATTTACTGTAAAATATATGTTGCGGAAACCCTGTAGTTTTGTTCCGATGGATCGTACTGGCACTGGCAGGGTTTTGTATATACATAACTAATCTCATAGTAAGTAATGCAGTGAAAAATGAAGGAAATCAATAGTCCGGTATATCTTGACACAGGTATGTTTCCTATCTATTATTAAAGCATTATGACTGCGAATGAATTGCGTTCTAAATACATTGAGTTTTTTAAAAGTAAAAATCATGTTGAAATATCTGGAAAATCTTTGATACCTGAAAATGATCCTTCAGTTCTCTTTACTACAGCAGGAATGCATCCGCTGGTTCCGTATTTGATGGGAGAACCGCATCCGGAAGGGAAACGATTGACGGACTATCAAAAATGTGTCCGGACTGGTGATATTGATGAAGTCGGTGATCCTAGCCACTTGACTTGTTTTGAAATGTTGGGAAACTGGTCTTTAGGCGATTATTTTAAGAAAGAATCCATTGCGTTTAGTTATGAATTTTTAACCGGAGCAGAATGGTTGAATCTTGATCCCCGGTTATTGTCGGTGACAGTTTTTGCCGGTGACGAAAATGCACCCCGGGACGAAGAGTCCGCTTCTTATTGGAAAGCTGTCGGTATTCCGGAAGACAGAATTGCATATCTGCCTGCTTCAGATAACTGGTGGGCAGCCGGGCCTACCGGACCTTGCGGACCTGATACGGAAATATTCTTCTGGGTCGGTAACGGATTACCTCCGGCTGGTTCAAATAAAGGTACTGATAGTGAAAACTGGATGGAAATCTGGAACAATGTGTTTATGGAATACAACCGGATTGATGGACACACTTTGGTCAAATTACCTAAACAGAATGTTGATACCGGTATGGGATTGGAACGGACAACAACGATTCTGGAAGGAAAAAAGAGTGTTTATCTGACTGAAATTTTCCAGCCGGTTATTGCGCGGATTGGTGAATTGTCGGGCTACGTGTACGGATCTGATGAAGCAAAAGACCGCAGTGTCCGTATTATTGCAGATCACGTCCGGTCTGCTGTTTTTATTCTTGGTGACCAGAAAGGTGTAGTTCCGTCAAATGTCGGTGCCGGTTACGTATTACGCCGGTTGATACGCCGGGCTGTCCGTCATGGTAAAAAACTCGGTATTGATAAACCGTTCCTTACGGATTTGGCAGATACGGTTATCGATAATTTTAAGGGGCCGTATCCTGAACTGGAAGCCAATGCTGATAAAGTACGGACAGAACTTGCAGCCGAAGAGAAAAAATTCAGCGATACGCTTCGGAAGGGTGAAGCAGAATTTGAAAAGTTGCTGCCGAATTTGATGAAAAATCCCCGGAAAGAAATTCCCGGCCGGGTTGCATTCCGGTTATATGATACTTTTGGTTTCCCAATAGAGTTAACCGAAGAACTTGCTGCTGAAAATGGTTTTTCTGTGGATAAAGACGGATTCAAAGAAGCTGAAAAGAAGCATCAGGAATTGTCCCGGACACAAAATGCCGGTACATTTAAAGGCGGTTTAGCCGAACAGTCAGAAATTACTACAAAATACCATACAGCAACCCATCTATTGCATCAAGCTTTAAAAAACGTATTGGGAGATCATGTTGCCCAAAAGGGTTCTAATATTACTGCAGATCGGATGCGATTCGATTTTTCCCATCCGGTTCCGATGACAAAAGAGGAAATCCGCCAGGTTGAAGATATTGTCAATGAGCAGATTCAGCGGGATTTACCGGTTACAATGGAAATTATGGATTTGGAAGAGGCAAAGAAAAGCGGAGCGACTGCTTTATTTGGTGAAAAATATGAATCAAGAGTAAAAGTATACACAATTGGGGATTTTTCTAAAGAAGTTTGTGGCGGTCCCCATGTGGAACATACTGGTCTGATCGGAACTTTTAAAATTCAAAAAGAACAGTCTTCTTCTGCCGGAGTAAGGCGGATACGGGCAGTTATTTCATAGTATTACTGTTGTAACGAAAAACCGTATAGACTGTTTGTAATATAACAACATTGTTATATTGTACAAATAAATTCTGTTTCAGAGGAGTTTTTAATGAAACGATTTTTGATAAGTGGGATTCTGTTTTTTTACAGTGTTCTGATTGTTTGTGCACAAGCTGATTTACAGCCTCTGGTAAATGTTAAACTTAATAAAACCGAGTCCATCACGCTGAAACAGTTAAAAAGCCGGGTGGAGTCATATAAACTTCAGACAGGAAGAGCATCTTTTACTGTTAATGAAAAAAAACAGATTCTTGATGGCATGATTAATGAAAAGCTTGTGGTTCAGGCTGCAGAAAAAGCCGGTATTACATTTACAGATACCCAGGTAAATGAATATTTTTTGGCTACCATGGCGCAGCAGTTGGGGCAGCAGTTGACGGAAGCTCAGCTTTCACAATTGGTAAAAGAACAGACGGGAATGTCATTGGACGATTATATCCGGATGCAAGTAGGCATGAATCTTAGTGAGTATAAATCATATTTAAAAAACCAACTTATTGCCCAACAGTACATTCTTTCATTAAAACAGACCGAGCTGGCTGCTGTAGCTCCAACCGATGCAGAAATTCGTTCTTTTTATGAACTCAATAAGTCTAGTTTTGTTCAAAATGATATTTTGAAACTTTTTCTGGTGATCGTTCCTTTGAACGGAGATGAAAAAGCTGCCCGGAAAAAGGCAACGGAACTCTTGGATGATTTAAAAACCGGTAATACGACACCGGATAAGCTGAAAGTTCTGCAGAGCAGTGATACTTCATTTCAGGCAGGTGATTTGTTTGTAAGTAAAACAGAGCAAGCTGCACTGCAGTTGGGAATAAATTATCAGGAGCTAATAAAATTATTTTCCAATAACACCGGATTTATTTCAGAGCTGACCGCAACTGATTCTGATATTCAGTTTTATCAAATCCGGGATAAATATGATGCAAAAATATTAACGCTGAGTGATGTTGTCCAGCCGGATTCAACAATTACTGTATATGAATATATCAAGCAGGGATTGACGGCGCAAAAACAATCGCAATATGTGGCAGATGCGGTTGAAGAAATAACTGCAGACCTACGGACCGATGCGAATTATCAGATGTTGAAGTCAGGTTCTGCGTTAGATAAACTGCTTGAAAATTGGTAGACAGTTGTGGCACGGCATAAGGGACGGATATTAGCATTCCAGGCGGTATTTTCTTGGGAAATGGGACATATAGCTCAAGCAGACTTACTGGAATTCCCGTGGCTTGATGAAAATTCTCTGGAAAAAATAAAACCGACTAGTTTAGATTTTGCACGGATCCTTGTGAGTGGAACTATTGAGCATATCGATGAAATAGACGGTTTGATAAAAAAATATCTTGATTCGTGGGATTTTGAACGGATAAACAAAGTTGATATAGCTGTTCTCCGCATCAGCATATATTCACTCTTATACCAGCAGGATATTCATCCGACAATTATTATAAATGAGGCAATTGATATTGCAAAAGAATTCGGTTCAGGAGATTCATTCCGTTTTGTCAATGCAGTTTTGGACAATATACGGAAAGAGTTGAACCGATAGTATTTGCTTATTTAATTAATTATGAAGTGTATTCTGCAATGCTGTATCGTAATTTGTATAATTGCAGGTTTGTTTTCCTGCAGTGTTTCTTCACGGGAACAGTCTTTTTCTGCAAAACTCGATGAAATTGATGCTTTGATTTTTAGCGGTGACAGTTCATCAGCGTTAAAACAACTGGATAAAGCTTCTTCCGACGCTTTGACGGCTCTGCACCGGATAAGTATATACCGAAGGTATATGCAATTGGGGCAATTTGATACTGCCGAAAAGTATTTAAAAAAAAGCGTAAAAAAATATGCTGACAGCTCTGAGCTGCGGGCTGTTTATGTTCATTTTTTGTTGTCTGACGGACAGCTAGAGGCGGCTGCCGATGCTGCAGAAAAACTGTCCGGTACTCCTTACGCTTCGTTGTCGGCAGAGGTCTTTTTGCAGCAGGCTTCAGTTTCCGGTTCTGCTGATTTCCTTTCGCAGAATTTTGCATCTGTGTATGCAGATGCATACTTGTCTTCTCATGATGACCGGTGGCTTCAGAATGCAGCATTAACTGCGGTGGTTGCAGGGCAATACGAAGCGGCTTTTGCTTATAAACCGGATGCATCAAATACAACGAATCCATTGTTCTGGGCGCAACTTGCGTATGATGCAGCTAAATACACTACGGCAATACATTTATTAGAGCCGGCGGAGGGGGATGCAGCCGGTAATGAGCTGTTGTTGTTGGCTGATGCGTATAATGCTGCCGGTGATGAAAAGCGCTCTGAACAATGCCGCCAACAGTTGTTTGCTTTAGAGGATTATACTAAACCGGCTGCAATTTATCTTAATTCTGCCCGCTATGCCCGTTTGCATGGTTCTTGGAATGAAGAATACTCGTTGCTGGATACATTAGTGCATTTATATCCTGATTTTTTACCGGGATTGGATATGTATATGAAATTTGCAGTTCGTTGTCTGGACATCCCTTCTGAAAATGAACTTGCACAGGCTGTCCGTTCAACTGGTTTCCGGTCTGCCGGTATGAAACAATATGATGCAATTTCCAGGGTATCAATATATGATGCAACGGCGGCTTTGCAGAAAGCTGCAGAAAATGATGCCGGAGCAGGTGCGGTTTTATTTCAGTACATGATGAATCCGTTAATTTCACCCGGTATTCTGCCGGCGGAAATTGAAGGTAATCTATGGATTCAGCTGGAAAAGGCTACCGGTAAGTATGGAACACTACCTGCTGAATGGGTGGAAACAGCAGTGCCGGTATTGATATCATTGAATAAAACTGGTGATGCGGAGCAGCTTTTTACCACTTATCTGAAAAATACATATCATAGCAATAATATTGTAGAGATTTTTCCACAGATGACTGTGAAGGAACGGGAGTATGCTGCATATTTTGCCGCTTCTGGCAGCAGTGCCCCGGATATTCCGTTGGCGCTGCATCTGTATGAAACGGTGGCTTCTGATACTGCCGAGCTTTGCAGGTATTGTGCCGGATTTGGTGACAGGTCAAGAATATCGATTTTGATGAATCTGGCAGAACTGTATGCCGGTAAACGGAATTACCAGCAGGCATTGGACTTGCTCAGTACTGCGGCAGGAAGTACCGGTGATGTGCGGGTTAAGGCAGAAATCTTGTACCGTATGGGATATATTCAACATATCACCGGTAATGATTCAGCAGCGGTTGTTTCTTTGGAATACTGTTTGCAACAATATGATAATCATTCAAAAGCTATATTGTTGCTGAGAGAATTACAATAAAAAAGCAGCGGAAATTCCGCTGCTTTTTTATTGTATAAAGTTAAAGACCGGTTATTCAATAACCGCAATAATATCATCACCTTTCAAAATCAAGTGTTCTTCTCCGTCAATCTTAATGTTTGTGCCGGCATATTTGTCATACATAATCCGGTCACCAACGGAAACTTTGATTTTTTCTTTGTTGTCTCCGATTGCTACAACCGTTGCAATCTGTGTTTTTTCTTGAGCTGTTTCCGGAATAATAATTCCTGAAGCTGTTTTTGTTTCACTTTTTTCTGTTTTGACTAACACACGGTCAGCCAACGGTCTTATTTTCATATTACGTCCTCCATAGGATTTTTTATGTAGTTTACATTTAAAATATACGAATGATTTGACTGAGCGTCAATATCCTTTATATTTTTTTCTTTCTCAGATCTATATAACCGAATATGTCAGTATAATTCAAAAAACAGTCGGTTTTCTCTGTGAAAAGTCCTATATACTGGATTCAAAGAAAGGCATAAATGCCGGTTACAAGGAGATTTTTATGAAAAGAGCAAAAAAAATTGTATCTATATTGCTTTGTGCAGTATGTATGGTATTAGCCGCTGGTGCTGAAGATTATTTGAGTGCAAATGATTTGGAGCCGGTTTCAGTAACGGCAAAAACACAGATTGACGGTATATTTTCAATTTATGCCAATGCAGATAAAAATGTAACGGTCGAAGTCCTGCCTGATGCTGAAAGGACAGCTGCAGACGGAGAAGTTTTTAATAACCGGATTAAATTGAATGGCAGCGGTTCTGTCGGGTACCGTTCTATTCATTTTATTACTTCCGGTGCAGCTGATATAACGGTATATACAAACAGTTCCAGTAAAACTGATGCCCGTGTTCTGGCGGTTACACGGGTTTCTGATGGTAAAGTTGTCGCTGAATTGAAGGCTCCTGCAGACGGTAGTGAAGCCGGTATTGCAACCTGTAAAATTCCTTCTGCCGGAGAATATGCAGTGTTTTCAAAAGGCAGCGGAATCAATATTTATCAGATTATCATTGAATAATATTGTTTTCAAAGTGGAAGAATATGGTGGGTAAGTTATTATATAAACATATTTTTATGCAGTCTCTGGGTACTTGTCTGTTTTTGCTGTTGACTACTGTATCTGCGGCAGCGGCAGACCGGCTTGCATGGAGTAGTGTACCGGCGCCGGAAATTGTCTCGGTACAGCCGGATGAAAGTGACGGGCGGGTAATCATCGTTTCATTTAATCTGGAGACAAGCTCTGACGGTGCTGATAAAGCGTTTGTAGAAATGTTTGACGCGTCCGGGAACATAATGGATAAAAAAACTGTGGGACGGTCTCGAAAAATTCTTAAAACAGCAAAATTTGAACCGGGAAGCAGCGGTATCTATTCTTTCCGGGTGTCTGCAGTCAGAAACGATGAATCGGTGCCGTTATATTCCCAACCGGTATCCGTTACCTTTTCCTATCCATTGGCGTCACCGGATGTATCCGTCAGGAATACCGGCGGCGGTGACATAGAAGTAACATGGAACAGCATTCATGAAGCTGACTCGTACCTAATTACCTGTACCGAACAATCCGGTGGCAGACAGGTGGAAAAGCGTACAGTTCCTGCTACTGGCGGACTGTCTGCGGTTATATCAGGGCTTACGGACGGAAAAAAATATACGGTTGCAGTTGCTGCCTGCCGCGGTCCTGAACAGATAGTTACCAGTGTGACAAAAACAGTTCATTTGACCGCCGACCGCATCTGGCAGTTTACTTGGTTCGGACAATCTACAAATGGTTCCCGGAATACCATGGAAATGCTGGATTCCGATAATCTGACGTTCAAATTATCGTCCTGCACGTATAACCCTGAGTCACTGGTTATTTCTGATAAAGGTGGAAAATTCACCACATTTCACGATGGACTTTCCTTTTATTATACAGTTATTGATCCTGAAACAGAAAATTTTGAATTGACAGCAACATTTACCGTTGACTACATCAATAATCCTGCAGACGGGCAGGAAGGATTCGGGTTGCTTGCGTTGGACAGCCTTGGTGAACATGGTGTATCAATGACAAACCATTATACAAATTCAGCCGGTATTATTGCGACAAAATTTGAAGAAACAATTGCGGGAAGCAAAAAGACATCAAAAGATACGCTGGGAGCCCGTTTTGTCAGCGGTATTACGCCGGAAATACTAGCTGCAGGAGAGAGTGCTATTGCTGAAAATGGAAAAAATGTTTCCCATGCGTTCAGTTATGATCAATCCGATCTGGTAAGAAACGGTGATGTGTACCGGATTACATTGAAAAAAACAAATACCGGTTATCATGCTGTATATGACAGAATGTACGCTACCGATGAAATGGTTACCGAATACATTATGTATGGACCCGAAAAATTACAACAGCTTGATAAAGATCACGTGTATGTCGGTTTTGCTGTTGCCCGGGGATGTAATGTTACCGTCAGTGATGTTGTATTCACTGTATCAGATCCAAAAAACGATCCTCCGGCACAGGAAGAACCGCCGGAACTTGTTCCCCTTACGGCAAAGGTTGATTCCCCCACGTCCTATTACAAAACAAAGTATCCCTTTGTTTTTGCGGCAAACGCAGACGGTTTGATTACCGTTACGGATTCTGATGGACGGAATGTATTGGAAAACAAAAAAGTAACCGCATTAAAGGATTTTACTGCAAATCTGAAACTGGAACGGGGTGTCAATGATTTTATTGTCACTTTCACTCCTGATGAAGATTTTGTGCCGGGTGAAAAACAGGCTTTGGCATGGTACGATACAGAATTAAAAATCTATCGCCAGGGAGCCCGGCCGGTATCCATCATGCATTCTGTAATCTGCAATACATATACCGGGAAAGAATTGTATGTTGCTCCTGACGGGGATGCATTCGGTAAAGGGACAGAGGAATCTCCGCTGGATTTATTTACGGCTGTGTCATATGTAAAACCAGGGCAGACAATCGTTCTTGCCGGTGGTATATATTACCAAAACCGGGCTCTAATTATCGAACGGGGAAACAGCGGGACATTCTTCTTCCGGAAAAAAATGATTTCCGCACCGGGAGAACGGGCGGTACTTGATTTTTCTAATGCCGGCGGTGGTGTTCAGCTTTGGGGCGACCGGTGGCTGATTGAAAATATTGATATCCGCAGAACTGACGGAAATATCAAGGGGCTTCAGATTGCCGGGGATAAAAATATAGTCCGTGGCGTCAATACGTACGAATGCGGTGATACTGGTTGCCAGATAAGCGGTGTCAGTACAGAACCATTTGAAAAATGGCCTTCGGATAATTTGATTGAAAATTGCTCTTCTTGGGCAAATTGCGATCCGGCAGAAAACAATGCCGACGGATTTGCTGCAAAATTGACGTGCGGTGATGGTAACGTATTCCGGGGATGTATTTCTTACAATAATATTGACGATGGTTGGGATTTGTATGCAAAAGCTGATACCGGTCCGATTGGTGCTGTGCTTATTGAAAATTGTGTAGCATACCAGAATGGTTCGCTTCCTGATGGAAGTGGAAACGGCGATGGTAATGGCTTTAAACTAGGAGGTGACGGTATTGCGGTTGCCCATAAATTGAAAAACAGTATTGCATGGAACAACGGTGCCGCAGGTATTACCAGTAATTCAAACCCGGCTGTTATTTTAGAGAATGTGACATCTTTTGCCAACAAAGGACGTAACATAACTCTGTATGGTAAGGGTGAGAATACACCGCGTTTATTTAAAGCATCGGGGGTTATTTCCATGGATGGTGCGGAATCGGATAATTTTGAACAGCCGGATCTTGTTTCTGAAAACAATTATTTCTGGGCGGGGGCATCGTCAGAGAACAGTAATGGTGAAACCCTTGGTAAAGAAATTTTTGTATCGGTGGATATGTCCATTGTACCGGAACAGGGTAGGGACGGTTCAATCGATATGAAGTCGCTGTTGGAGTTGAATTCGGCAGCACCAAAAGCTTCAGGCGCCCGTCTGAAGTAGCACGTTGAATATACAGCACCGGGATGCCGGAAATACTGTAATCGTTTCATTATAGTAACCTGATTTTTGGAAATCCCGGTGTTGTTTTCTGGTATTTTTCACTGTTGTAATCAATTTCGTTTGGCAATATTATTACTTCATAAATAAAATGTCACATCCATTTATATGCAAATCTTAAATATATTTATTTTTTATTGACCGTGTCAAATGAAAATATATATATTTATAATATGAAACTATTTAAGAAATTAACAGCAGGACTTGAAGCCCGTTTTAAAATGTTTACGGTACTGGCTCCGGTTGCCATGATTGGTGAGGTTGCAATGGAAGTTTTAATTCCTCTGATTATGGCAAAAATCATTGATGTTGGAATTGCATCGTATGATATTTCATATGTCACTCATACTGGGTTGATTATGGTTGGTGCCGCTTGTTTTTCACTTCTTTGCGGTGTTCTTTCCGGTCGTTTTGCGGCACTTGCAGCTACCGGTTTTGCCCGGAATTTACGCCGGAATCTTTTTGGAAAAGTACAGGATTTTGCTTTTTCCAATATGGATAAATTCGGTACTGCATCTATGGTTACCCGCCTGACGACTGATGTAACTAATACCCAGAATGCATATCAAATGGTTATCCGCATCTGTGTGCGGGCGCCGGTCATGTTGTTAAGTGCAACAGTTCTAGCATGGCTGATTAACCGGGAATTAGCTTCTGTATTTTTTCTGGTAGTTCCGGTATTGGGATGTGCTTTAGCATTTATTTCTGCAAAAGCTTTTCCCCGGTTCAGAGAAATGCTGAAAAAGTATGACTCATTGAACAGTGATGTTCAGGAAAATTTAACCGGTATCAGAGTTGTAAAATCTTTTGTCCGGGAATCGTATGAGAATGAAAAATTCTGTAAAACGGCAGATATGGTGCGAACGGCTCAGATAAAAGCGGAAAAAATCATTATTTTTACTTCACCACTGATGCAGATTATGATGTATGCATGTATTATTGCAATTCTCTGGTCCGGTGGCGGAATGATTATTCATGGTACGATGCAAACGGGAGAACTCATCAGTTTTATTACATACATCACCCAGATTCTTATGTCACTTATGATGATTGCAATGATTTTTGTAATGTTGGTACTGACAAGGGCTTCAATCAGTCGTATTGTAGAGGTTCTGGATGAAACTCCCGATATTTCTGATAAACCTGGTGTTGTCAGCGGGGCTGTCCTGGATGGTTCTGTTGACTTTGATCAGGTATCATTTTCATATACCGGTACTTACGATAACCCGGTATTGAGTAATATCAGCATACATATACCTGCCGGTGCGACGGTAGGTATTATCGGTGGTACCGGTTCATCCAAATCAACACTGGTACAACTGATTCCCCGGTTGTACGATGTTACTGCCGGTACTGTTAAAGTCGGTGGCATAGATGTGCGGGATTTGCCGCTTGATGTATTACGGAATTCTGTTGCAATGGTATTGCAGAAAAATGTGTTGTTTTCAGGAACTATAACAGAAAACCTGCGTTGGGGGGATGAAAACGCTTCCGATGAAGAACTGCGGGCAGCCTGCCGTGCAGCCGATGCAGATGGTTTTATCCAGTCATTTCCTGACGGATATAATACTGTATTGGGACAGGGCGGGGTGAATTTATCCGGCGGTCAAAAGCAACGGTTATGCATTGCCAGAGCATTGTTAAAAAAGCCGAAAATACTGATTTTGGATGACAGTACAAGTGCGGTTGATACCGCCACTGATGCCCGGATTCAGGTTGCATTGAAAAACAGTTTACCGCAAACGACAAAAATTGTAATTGCACAGCGGATTACCTCGGTAAAAGATGCAGACATGATTCTGGTGTTGGATGATGGAAAAATTATTGCGTCCGGTACACACGAACAACTGCTGGATTCGTGTGTTATTTACCGGGAAGTTTTTGAATCTCAGCAGAAAGGATCTGAATAATGCCTCCAATGGGACCCGGTTCACATAGAAATGGACATGGTGTCAAACCAAAACATATCAGAAAAACCTTAAAACGCTTACTTCATTATATGGGAAGTTATAAGCTGTTGTTTTTGCCTCTTTTCCTGTGTGTGCTTTTGAATTCCGGGGCAATGATTGCCGGAACATATTTACTCCGGCCGGCACTGAATAATTATATTATCCCTTTTATCGGGAGTAAAAACCCTGATTTAACAGGGTTTTTCCGGTTGCTGTGCGGAATGGCAGTTATTTTTATTATGGGAGCTGCAGCCGGTTATATTAACAACCGGATTATGCTGACTATTTCTACGGGCACATTATACCGGATCAGAACAGATATGTTTACCCATATGGAACGGCTTCCCCTTCGGTTTTTTGACAGCAGGACACACGGGGAAATTATGTCTCTGTACACAAATGATACAGATACACTGAGGGATATGCTCAGCCAAAGCATTCCCCAGCTGATGTCGTCCTGTGTTACCGTGATAGGTGTTTTCACTATGATGGTGATTTTGAGTCCGTTGCTTACCCTCATTGTTGTTGCAATGATTTGTGTCATGTTGTTCTGTACCGCAAAAATCGGAAAGTACAGCGGAAAGGCATTCCGTGACCAGCAGTTGAATATCGGGAAAGTCAATGGCTTTATAGAAGAAATGATTGAAGGCCAAAAAGTTGTCAAAGTGTTCTGCCATGAAACAGAAGCAAAAGCTGACTTTGCTGCATTGAATGATGCGTTGCAGGGGGCGGCAGCCCGGGCGAATTCTTTGGCAAATATATTAATGCCGCTGATGGGTAATCTGTCCCATGTGAATTATGCCTTAACAGCTGTTGCCGGTGCCTTATTGGTTATCAGCGGACGGCTTGATATTGGAACAATTGCTTCTTTTCTTCAATACACACGTTCTTTTGCCCAGCCGGTGACACAAATGTCACAGCAATTCAACGGAATATTAAATGCCCTTGCCGGTGCCGAGCGGATTTTTATGTTGCTGGATGAACCGGAAGAAATTGATGAAGGTACGTATACGTTGGTCAATGCGGTGGAAACATTGCCCGATGCCGGTGGTGACGGAAAATCCAGGTTGGTAGAATCTTTTGCCCGGACAGGTACATGGGCTTGGAAAGATACTTCTGCCCCGGAAGGTTCGCCGCTAATTCCGCTCCGGGGTGATGTCCGGTTTGAGAACGTTACATTTGGTTATGTACCGGAAAAGACAGTTCTGCATGATATATCATTGTATGCGGAACCGGGACAAACAGTTGCGCTGGTCGGTTCTACTGGTTCAGGTAAAACAACCATTACAAATCTGCTTACCCGGTTTTATGATACAGATATGGGAACGATAACCTATGATGGTATTCCATTGAAGAAAATCAAGAAAGAAGCACTCCGCCGTTCTTTGGGTATGGTCTTGCAGGACACCCATTTATTTACGGGGACTATTTCAGAGAATATTAAATATGGCAATCCTGATATTTCCCGGAAACAAGTGGTTGATGCTGCCCATCTTGCAAATGCAGATACATTTATTGCCCATTTAGACAACGGATATGATACGCTGCTGACGGCTGATGGTGCTGGTATCAGTCAGGGACAACGCCAGTTGCTGTCCATTGCCAGGGCTGCTGCCGCCAATCCGCCGGTTCTGATTCTTGATGAAGCGACCAGTTCCATTGATACCCGGACAGAATTCCTCATTGAAAAGGGAATGAACCGGTTGATGGAAGGCCGGACTGTTTTTGTGATTGCCCACCGACTGTCTACAATCAGAAACGCTGATGTGATACTTGTTCTGGAACAGGGACGTATCATTGAACGGGGAAATCACGAAGAGCTTCTTGCACAGAAAGGTCGGTATTACCAGCTTTATACAGGTATGTTTGAGCTGGAATAAAGCTGTTGTCTGTTCAAAATAAAAGAGCCGGCGGTAATTATGATGCAACCGCCGGCTCTTCTTTTTTGTTGAAAAGAATTGCTGAAAGTTATCTTAGAACGTAAACCGTATGCCAATCGATGTTTGGGTTATACCGACCATTCCGTTTACTAACAATCCTGCGATATTAAAACTGGTGAGTGTGGTGTCGCCATACCAGCCGACCAAGGGTAGGCAAAATTTTACAAAAACACCTAAACCCAGATCCCACCGGTAACCGAAACGGTAATACACGCTGAGTGTTGATATTCTGCTGGCCACATCGGTCGTTGAGTCTGTGGTGTTGCTGATGACAGAACCAAGAAGCGTTGCATCCATATAACTCTGCGGATAATGGGTGAATGATAAACCGACACCATGCTGTACCCCTTCATTGAAAGGATTTGAGTTAAAGCCCAGCCCCGCTGTTACTCCGACACCGGCTTTATTCTGCAAAGAAATTGTAACCGGTACAGATACTTCTGCTTCGCCTTGGAATATTTGTACGGAAATTCCTGGTTCGATTCCCCATGCTGATAACATCAGAACTGGTGTTATTCCGAATTTTTTTTCGTCTTCAATTACCACTGCTGTTGTATTTTCAGCGTTCAATAAAGTAGGGGAATCCTGTTCTGCTAAAACTGCTGATCCGGCATTTTCTGCAGATGCAGTCGTACCGGAAGCCTGCGGAATCTGTATATGTGGGGTTGTAAATTCTTGAGTAAAAACGGGAAGTAATATACAGATAAATGCGCAACATAAAATTGATTTTTTTGTCATTTGAAAACCTCCTAAATATCCATTGATTATATTTACTCCTCTATTTTCTCAATTTTATCCTTTGATAGCTCCTGCTGTCAACCCTTTGATAAATTGCTTTGACATTGCCAAATACAATAGTATAACCGGTATAGCTGACAATGTCAGTACTGCAAGAACTTTTGACCAGTCTGTTTGGTATTGTCCAAATAATCGTGTCACACCAAGCAGCAGTGTTTTTGAATCTTCATTTGTAATGAAAATAAGGGGAAACCATAAATCGTTCCAAAAAGGAACAAGATTATATATCGCAACCGTTGCCAAGGCAGGGCGGAGTAGCGGAATAATAATTAAAGTAAAAACTTTGAATCTACCAGCACCATCTATAATTCCTGCTTCTGTGAGTTCCATGGGAATTTGCCGTATAAATTCAGTCAGTATAAAAATTGCAATCGGTAAGCCCATTGCTACATAAATCGGAACCAAAGACCATATTGTGTCCAAAAGATTCATATTCCGTATCATTTCTAATAATTTTATTGAAGCAATTTTTATTGGCAGCATCATCCCCGCAATCATAAACAGAAACAGCAGTTTTGCGCGTTTACTGTTCCAGTTTGCAAATGCGTAACTTGCCAAAGAACCGACGAAAAGAACCAGCAGGATTGAGCATAGAACTACAATAATACTGTTTTTAAAATAGCCCAAAAAATTCCCATCCTGAAATATAGTCTGATAATTTGAAAAATTCCATTTTGATGGAATCCAAAACGGATTTTCATAAATAGAAATCCGGTCTTTAAACGAATTGACAATCATAACCCAAAGGGGGAACAGGACAAGCACAGACCAGGTTATTAGTATAACATGTGCTGCCCGGTGAGTTTTTTGCCGTTCTCTGGATATTGTATTTATTTGTTCCATAAAATAACTCCGGGGTATTTATTCTGCTTTTGTCTGGGTCAGGCGGAGTACTGGTAAAACTCCAAGACACAAAATAATAAAGGTAATTGTTGTGATTGCTGCACCCATTCCGGTATCCGGGATACCAATCGGGTGTTGTCCTGCAATACCGGTCCGGTAAAAAAGTGTTCCGATAATATCTGTTGAATAGCCAGGTGCCCCGTTGGCAGTTTCCATCGCGTAAACAACGTCAAATGCGTTAAAATTGTTTACAAAAGTTAATATTGCAATAATACCAATTACAGGAAGAATCAACGGGAGTTTTATTTTCCAAAAAATTATCCGGTTATTAGCTCCCTCAACATAACTTGCTTCTATAATATCTCCAGGAATATTCTGTAGCGCAGCAGAAAACATCATAGTAGGAATACCAACCCATTGCCAGCTGGAAACCAGTGAAACACAAATAAGTGCTGTACTTTCCTGTCCCAACCATGGGCGGGATAAAAAGTCAAAGCCGATGGGACTCAGCAAGGCCTGTGACCAAATCGGGTTCAGGATAAATTTCCACAAATATCCGGTGACTAAAATGGACAGAGTTGTCGGGATAAAAATAATAGTCCGGTACAGGTTCCGATATTTTAACATTTCATTTGTAAGTAGCACTGCAAATGTAATACCCAGACAATTTTGGACCAACATATGAATTAGAAAAAAAATCCATGTGTTTTTGAATGATCCCCAATATCGTACGGAATAATCGGGGTCAGCAAATAATTTGATAAAGTTTTCCAACCCGACAAAAGATTTTTCTCCAGTCGGGTTACCACTGTAGAAACTTAATCTTAGGGAATCAATTAATGGATAAGCCATAAAGACAATATAAATAAATAATGCCGGTAATAAATATATCATCCAATATCCGGCGGAGGGTTTGATATTCTTTCTTTTCACTGTGTTAAAACTCCATTCAAATAAAAAAGCGGAAGCCGCAATAACAACTGACAAATGACTTCCGCATAAATATTAACGCACCTTGTAGCAAATTATTTTTTTGCAGCTGCAACCATATCCGCAGCTGCTTTTGCAGTCATCTGTCCTTTCATAACTGCAATCACCGCCTGATTCATGGGGGCATATAGATCCATCAGTTTAGGCCATAAAAACCGTGCATCTGTTTCTCTGCCCTGATTCAATGCCAAGAATTCATTTGCGTGTTTATCCGTTAAAGTAATCGGAAAATTGATCATCGGGAAATACCCGGTAGGCAGATTTGCGGAAGCCTTTGTGGCGCCGTCTTCTGTACACAGCCAGAAAAGAAAAGATTGGGCTTCTTCCTGATACGGGGAACCGGTGTTCATGGTAATAGCCATATCTGGATGAAAACAAATAATGGTTTCATTCCCTACAGGAGCTGGTATTGCAAAGATACCCCAATTAAATGTTGCGTCTGCATAGACGCCTGTAGTCCAGGAGCCGTCTACAAACATTACCGCCCGCTGCGTATTAAATAATATCTGGCTGTCATTATATGTGACCGATTCAAATCCTACGGGGCAATATTGGGCAACATCAGCCATTGCTTGGTATGCCTTGATAAAATTTTCATCATTTAACTTTTTTTCTCCGTTTCATATTTTACCCGTTCTGTTGCACCGCCAATATAATTAGGAAGCATTCCTAAGAAAAAACATTCTAAAATATCCCATTCATCTGCCAACCCATTTGCGAGCGGTGTGTATCCTTTTGTTTTGAGAGTTGCACACAGCTGAAGAAATTCTTCCCATGTTGTTGGGATGGAAAGACCTTCCTTTGCAAATATATCTTTATTGTAATATACAGCATGGGAAACTGCAGCAAAGGGAACTGCAAACATTTTACCGTCACTGGTTTGCCACGGAGCAAGATTTGTAGCGGTAAAATTTGTCATTAAGCCGGGGATATCTGTACAGTCAGCAAAATATCCTGCGTCAAATAATTCCTGTCCGGTTGCATATGAACGGGCATACATGAGATCCGGACCTGTACCACTGTCCAACTGCAACCGTAATGTCGCATTGTAATCACTGGGATTTGTCGGTTTGAACTGTATTTTGACATGGGGTGAAAAACGGTTGTATTCTTCCAGTAACTTGTTCATTTGAACGACATCGTCTGCCCTCCAAGAACCCATTGTCAATGTAACTGTATCGGCAGCAATGGAAGCAGTTTCTTTTTTTTCACATCCGGCTGTTCAAAATAAAATTATACCTGTAAGGACAACATAACTTAACACGCGTATGGTATTTTTCATTTTAACCTCCTGAAATATATCTGAAACTTTCACCTCGTTGATAAATACATTATATATGAGAAAATATAGGTGTCAAGTTTTTCATTAATTTTATGTATTGGGTATTTTGTAAAAAATATTTACAGCGAACCAGACAATATTTTATGTCATGGTGATTGTGTGTGTGTCATTTTAACCCTGAAAATAAGCTGCAAAAAATAAGTGTGTATTTTTGATACATGTTGTTGCTACCGCCATGGACGGTATTGTGCGCATTCCCTTTGGGTGATATTTTATTTCTTTATATAATAAATAAATAAAATAAAATAAAGGTGATTTTATTTTATTGTGTGACAGATATTTTTTTGGCATCATTCCTGCTATATATAAGTAAGCACAGTAAATCCCGTCGGGACAGTGCATAGGTACCGTAGGGTACTCAATTATATTGAATGCAGGAGATTACAATGGCAGCAGCACAGGCAAAGACATATACAGGTTCACAGGACAGTGTTTTGGCTTTATATTTGAAAGAAATCAACAGGATTCCGTTGTTGAGCCGCGATGAAGAAACAGATCTTGCGCTGAAAGCCGCGCAGGGCGATACTGCAGCACGGGATAAAATTGTTTCGGCTAATCTCCGGTTTGTAGTAAATGTTGCAAAAAAATACCAGAATCACGGGCTTGATTTAGAAGATTTAATTAGTGAAGGTAATATCGGTTTACTGACAGCAATAGAGCGTTTTGATGTATCAAAGGGATACCATTTTATTTCCTATGCGGTCTGGTGGATCAGGCAGGCTATATTGAAAGCAATCTGTGAGAAATCCCGGATGATACGGCTTCCGCTGAACCGGGCAAATGAACTGGTTCAGATAGAACATGCACGGAAACTGGTGTCCGGTGATAAAACCGAAGAACAGGAAATTGCAGAAATCGCCAATATGTTGAATATGGATGCTGTTCATGTCCGGGATATGATAAATATTTCCCGTGAAATGGTATCCCTTGATGCAGCGGTACGGCCTGATTCTTCTGAAAGCTCGAATGTGGCGGATTTTCTGGAAGATTCCCGGTATGCGGATCCGGCTGATGTGGTAATAGATTCTGCCATGCAGGAAGAAATAGATGCCGTTCTTTCTTCCCTGACGGAACGGGAAGCAACTGTTCTTCGGTACCGGTTCGGACTGGGTGGTAACAAGTCTATGTCATTGAAAGAAGTTGGTGACAAATTCAATCTGACAAAAGAACGTATCCGGCAGATTGAAAAGAAGGCAATCAAGCGGTTGCAGCATCCTGCCCGGACAGCCCGGCTTGAAGCGTTTGTTGCATAACTATCAGGATTGCTGCGGGGTGAGTTGTGCAAACGCATCCTGACGGGCAAGTTCAAGAAGTTCCTTGTCCCGGACAGGGTCTGCAATGCCCAGTGTTAAGTAACCGGACTGTTGAATTCCGGTCACTTCACCCGGTCCCCGCAGTTTCATATCCTGTTCTGCAATAATAAAACCGTCGTTTGTTTCCCGGAGAGCTTTCATCCGGGCTTTACCGGTTTCGCTGAGCCGGGTGCTGTATATCAGAAAGCAATGGGATTGGGCTGTTCCCCGTCCAACCCGCCCCCGCAACTGGTGCAGTGCTGCCAGTCCGAACCGGTCTGCGTGCTCGATAACCATACAGGTTGCATTCGGGACGTCTACACCGACTTCTACAACACTTGTTGCCACTAAAATATCGATTTTTCCCATCCGGAAGTCATCAAGAATAGTAATCTGTTCCGGTTCGTCAATCCGGGAGTGAATCAGTGCGCACCGTTTGCGGGGATATACCTGCCGGGATAAAAAAAGGAACATTTCTTCTGCGGATTTAATGGTGCCGTCCCGGGATGATTCAAACGGTAGTTTTTCCCGGGAATCTGGTGCAGGTTGCATATCCGCACTAGGTTCTGCTTCTTCAATCCTTGGATACACAAAGTATGCCTGGTGACCGGTTTCAATTTCTTTTCGGACAAATTCATACACATTTTGTTCATTGCCTGCCTTTGTCAGGTATGTTTTTACTGGCAGCCTGCCCCGGGGCATAGTTTTGATGACAGAAATATCCAGATCCCCGAATACCGTAAGGGCAAGTGTCCGCGGAATCGGTGTTGCACTGAGCATAAGCAGGGATGGGACGGTAAAACTGCCGGTTCCATTTTCAGCAGGCTGACGTCCTTTTTCAATAATTGCATTCCGCTGGAGGACTCCGAACCGGTGCTGTTCATCAATTACTGCCAGATGCAGGTTATGGTAGTGGACATTCCGGGAAAACAGTGCGTGGGTACCGATTAATATATCAACCGCACCGTCTTTCAGTGCGGTGAGCAACTGCCCCCGTCCTGCCGCAGATGTGTTGCCGGTCAGAAAAGCCAGCCGGACGCCAGTTCCTTCCAACAGCCGGGCGGCGTTTTCAGCATGCTGCCGGGCCAGCAGTTCTGTCGGGGCAAGGAATGCACATTGCCCACCCCAGTCAATGATGCGGAGACAGGCAAAAAAAGCTGTCAGTGTTTTACCGGAACCGACATCACCTTGAACCAGTCTCGCCATCGTATAGGGCGGTTTATCCGCCGCCGTGTGGGAACGGGTTTGCTCTGCCCGGTCTATATCCCGGTTGATTTCAAGAATACATTGCTGCTGTCCGTCTGTAAGGGTAAAGGGCAGCCGTTCCAAAAGCTGTCGCTGCCGGGGGGACAGGCTGGCTGTAAATTCTTCCCGGTCAGTATCTGTAAATCCGGTACCGTCATTTTCTCCGGGCAGAATATCCGGCAGCCGCCCTTTATGTTCCAGGGAACGCAGGGCAATTGCATTTTGAAAGTGATATAATTCTTCGTAAATTAATGACTTACGTGCATCCAATGCCTGATCTGGTGTTTCCGGCTGATGGATTGCGTGCAGGGCGTCCCGTTTTGACATCAAATGCCGCCGGGCAATGACTTCCGGCGGTATTTCATCAGAAATACCTCTGCCGTATTCTTTCAGTGCCCGGTCAATTGCTTTACGGATTCTGGTCTGGGTAAGACCGGCAGTTAACGGATATATGCTGAGTATTCCGGAGCCGGGAACCGGTGCATTCCGGTACTCTTCTATGCTGCCGAAAGGGGCAATCTGTTCCGCTTCAAAGGCGGTACTTTGCAGATGCCCGTATTTTTCTGTAAAAGAACCGGTTACACTGATGACGGAACCTTTAGGCAGATTTTTTTCAAGGAACGGGCGGTTAAATGCAACAAGTTCTGCCCGGGCCGTGCCGTCATCGATGGCGATTTTCAGCGTCCGCATCCGTCCGTATCCAAACCAACTGTGTCCGGTTACTGTTGCTATGGTATGGACTTTTGCATGCAACCGGTAATCTGCCAGATAAATTTTCTTTGTCCGGTCTTCCCAGTCTTTTGGATAATACATGAGTAAATCTGCAACCGTGAAAATCCCCAGACTTGCATAGATTTTTGCCTGTGCCGGACCAATCCCTCCCAGTGCGGATACCGGTGTTTGTATTTCGGACAGTTTCATGAAACCGGATGAAATTACAACGGCAACCGGAGCAATATCTGTATCAGAACAGAAGTCACGGTATTGCCCGCAAGTTGTAAAAGCAGCAGTATCAGCAATGCCATTATCAGGGCTGCTTTCTGGCTTATAAATCTCTTATTTCTGAATAATCCGGTTATTTTATATATGACCGGATTCAATACCATATCCAGTTGATACCAGATTCCTGACGGATTACTTTTTGAGAACAGCAATGCAATCAGCCGGATGACCATCAGAATAATCAGAAAACCAAGAAGTGAACCGGCAACAGCCCAAACAATGGACAGCAGCGATGCAAGGAGTCCGCCCAAGGTAATCCGCTGGTGATGCGCCATATTGTTCAGCAGGCTTGACACGGCAACCAGTACGCCGATTGCCGCCACCGGGCTGAAATCAACCATTCCGATTTGCAGAAACCGGATCCGTTTGAACAGTGACAGGTACGGATCACATATTCCCGCAATAAAACGGGTGAATTTGTGATATGTCATTGAAGGAAACCAGGTGAGAATGATCCTGATAAAGCACAACAATGTATAGATAGAAATGAGTGTTCCGGTAAGGAATAAAATGAACATTCAGACCTCCGCTAATCTTTCCATACAGATTCAACCATAGGTTGGTTTTCCAATTCTTCCATAAAAGAATCGGAACAAGGCACTTTCATTTGGGAATGGGCTCTGACCGTAACATTTCCCTGAGGTGTCTCTATATGAAAATATACACAGGAATTCCCTGAATTGCCAAACAAAAAATCCCGCAACGGGTATAATTGAGGTTCCCGGGTAAATGTCCGGTTAATTTTAATGTGAATATCCCAGTTTGTTTTTGCTTTCAGAGAATCAAGCGGAATCATTTCATCAACCAGTAATGACGGCGGGTTTTCTTCCCGGTTATTCTGGATTTTTCCGACTAGTGCTACAACGCTGTCTTCCTGTAACCGGCTGCCAATCTGTTCCCAGGTTTTCGGAAAAAAGGTGAGTTCAATAGTCCCGGTAAAGTCCTCCAATACACCGAATGCCATTGATTTCCCTTTACGGGTTGTGATGGATTTCAGGGTGTGGAGCATACCTACCATCGTATACTGTTTTTCCTGATTTGCCCGGGCTGCATTTGCCGCATTCATCGTGGCGCTTGTTTCGATAAGCTGCCGGTAGTCGTCAAGCGGATGTCCGGAAACATAGCATCCGATAAATTCCTTTTCTTTTTCCAGTAGTTCCCGCCGGGGATATTCCGGTAGTTCTTGGAATCTGAAGTCTGCAAATTCTTTTTCCCCGGTATCTTCAAACAGGCTTACCTGTCCAAACCGGGTACTTTCTTTCTTTTGTTCGCTGTAATCAATCGCTGCGTCCATATTTGCTGCAAGGGTTGCACGGTTTTTATCCAGCTTGTCAAAAGCACCGGTTTTAATCAACACTTCCACGGCTTTGCGGGAAACTTCGTGGAAGTTGATTCTGTCCAGAAAATCCATAAATGACAGGAACGGACCGTTTTTCTGCCGCTCAGAAATGATTGATTCGGCGGCGGCGTCACCCATTCCCTTGACGCCCATCAGTCCGAATACGATGCGGCCGTCCACTACGTCAAAGTATTTATCAGAACGGTTGATGTCCGGCGGGTCAATTTCCAATCCCATGGAACGGCCTTCTTTTATGTATTCCGGCAGTTTTTCCGCAGAAGTGATTTCATTTGTCAGGTTGGCGGCAATAAATTCCGCCGGAAAATTTGCTTTCAGATATGCTGTCCGGTATGCGACAACGGAATATGCGGCGGCGTGGCTTTTGTTAAAGCCGTAACCGGCAAACGGTATCATTATTTCAAAAATATCAGCTGCATGGGATGCTTCAAAGCCGTTTTTGACAGCTCCGGCAATGAATTCTTCTTTCTTTTGCATCAGAACATCAAGCTTTTTCTTTCCCATGGCACGCCGGAGCATATCTGCGCCGCCCAGGGAGAACCCGGCAATCCGCTGGGCAACCTGCATAACCTGTTCCTGATAGACCATGACGCCGTAGGTTTCTTCCAGAATATCTTTCAGACACGGATCCGGATAGGTGATTTTTGATGCATCAAATTTTCCTTCAATATAATTGGGTATATAATCCATCGGTCCGGGCCGGTACAACGCATTCAACGCAACAATATCTTCCAGACGCCGGGGCTGTGCCTGCCGCAGGATTTTCTGCATACCGGCACTTTCAAACTGGAAAACAGCGGCAGTCTGACCGGCACAGAACAAATCAAATGTTTTTTCATCGGTTTCGGGAACCTGGTCAATTCGGAAATTTTCAAGGCCGGGACGTTTTCTGATAATGTGTTCGGCGTGTTTTATCAGGGTAAGGGTTTTTAAGCCCAGATAATCCATTTTCACCAAGCCGCAGGGCTCAATGATATCCATGGTATACTGAACAGCAACCTTGCCTGTTTTGGAATCTTTGTATACCGGCGCCCATTCCGGCAGCTGTGTTTTACCGATTACGATACCGGAAGCGTGGAGGCTGGTGTTCCGGTTGATGTCTTCTAATTTAAAGCACAGATCAAACAGTTCTTTGTACCGGGGATCATTGCGCATATCTGCCAGTTTACCGGATTCAGGTATTTTTTCGTTAACTTCAAAAGCGTCTTTCAGATGGACTTTTGGCCCTTCGGGAACGAGTTTTGTCAGCGCATTTACTTCGTCCAACGGAATATTCAATACCCGTCCCACATCTTTGATGACCGCCTTTGCCTTGAGGGTTCCAAAGGTAACGATGTGTCCCACCTGTGGATCCCCGTATTTCTGCCGGGTATATTCAATAACATCCTGCCTGCCTTCGTAACAGATGTCCACGTCAAAATCAGGCATGGAAATACGTTCCGGATTCAGGAACCGTTCAAAAATCAGGTTGAACCGGAACGGATCGATGTCGGTTATTGTCATGGCGTAGGCGACCAGTGAACCCGCCCCGGAACCACGCCCTGGCCCCACCGGAATGTCATGCTGTTTTGCCCAGTTGATAAAATCCCACACAATGAGAAAGTACCCGGAAAAACCCATTTTAAAGATAATGCCCAGCTCGTATTCTGCCCGGGCTTTTATTTCATCAGTGACGACCGGATACCGTTTTTCCAAACCCGTGTACACCAGATGCCGCACATATTCATCCTGGGAACTGAATTCCGGCGGAATCTGGTATACCGGCAGGCAGTCTTTTAATTCCGTTGTGCTGAACTGGGGAATGGTGAGGTCGCACATATCAGCGATGCGTTTTGTATTGTCAATCATTTCCGGGTATTCAGGGAACAACTGTGCCATTTCTTCCCCGGTTTTCATGTAAAATTCCTGTCCTTCAAAACGCATCCGTTTGGGGTCATCCCGTGTCTTTTTCGTTCCGATACACAGCAATACGTCCTGGGCGATGTAATCTTCTTTCAGACTGTAATGGATGTCGTTGGTAACGACCATGGGAACATCCATCCTGCGGGCAATATCTATAAGTTTCGGGGCAACCTCCTGTTGTTCCCGGATACCGTGATCCTGCAGTTCAATATAATAGTGATCCTGTCCGAATATTTCTTTGTACCGGCGGACCAGGTCTTCTGCTTCCTGCATCTGGCCGTTCAGCAGCAGCTGGGGAAGCTGCCCTGCAAGACAGGCACTCAGGCAGATAAGCCCCCCGGAATACTGCCGGAGCAGTTCCTCGTCTATCCGTGGTTTATAATACATACCTTCTGTAAAAGACCGGGATGTGAGCATCATCAGATTCCGGTAGCCTTCCACATTCTTTGCAATCAGAATTAAATGGTAATATTTGTTTCCCTGTTCCGTTCCTTTGTGTTCGTGGCGGCTGCCTCCGGCAACGTAAAATTCGCAGCCTACCAGCGGTTTGATTCCTTCTTTATGACATTGCTGCTCAAACCGGAGTGAACCGAACATATTGCCGTGGTCGGTCAGGGCAAGGGCTGTCATACCCAGTTCTTTTGCCCGCTTTATAAGGGTTGATATTTTAGAAGCTCCGTCCAACAGGGAATAATCCGAATGGACATGAAGATGAACAAAATCTGATACTGCCATGGGGATATTGTACCGGTGAGCCGGTTTTTAGACAAGGGTAAAACTACTCATGCTGTTTGAAGCTGGCGGTATCCAGTACCGTACACTGAAGGAGACGGTTTACCGGGTAAAGAGATCCCGTGACAGGCTGGTTCTGTTCCCCGGATGGAAATAATATGGCAGTATACATTGTCTCGGCTTAGTGCAGCATGACCCGGTTTGAACGGAAATCCGCCGGCACTAGAGAACACACGGTAAATATGTCACCTGGTATTGCGCTAAAAATTATGCACGTCCCTCTGAATTTGCCTAGACACGACAGTGTGTCTAGCTTGAATAGGCGTTGTGTCTAGCTTGAATGTCTGCGGAACCAAGCTAAAGCAGTTTTTAGAAAGAGGATAGGGGGAGTCATCTATCATGAAGCACCCGGCTGCATTCGGATTTCCTGCACCGCTTACTCTGCCCGTGTAAACCGCCCGATACCGGTTCGGTTGTAAAACCGTAAAATTAACGGAATAATCTGTCCCACGTTCATACTGTGACAGAACAGAAAAAAGAGCCGGAACGGAATATGCCCCGGAGCGGGAACTTTACCGTGTTGGAAGGTCAGGATTTCTGTTTTTAGCGTGAATATGCGGCTGAGCTTGCTCACAGGAGGTTGTGTAACGTCTCCATAGCTTATGGATAACATATCCTAGGCTTATGGATAACGTATCCTAGGCTTATGGATAACATATCCTAGGCTTATGGACAACATATCCTAGGCTTACGGATAACGTATCCTAGGCTTATGGATAACGTATCCAACCTCCTGTGGGAGATGTTGTCCGGGCAATTAGTGCAGGCGGGGGTATAACTAGTTATTTTGAATTAAACCTATTATTTTTTATCGCATGAAAAATAATATGCGTGATATACTGTATTCGTCATGCTGGTGAGTGTCACGTTTAATAATGCATTTATTTTTTTTTCTTATTTATGGAAGAATTTTTTATGAGACCCTAGAATCTTATGTGCAGTCACCTGATGTAATGAAAATTCCCTATTATGAAACTTCTCCAGAAGGTACTTCACTTGCACAAAGCGTTGGATATGAATTAAGGGACATTTCAAGTCATAATACAAGGGCTTTTTTTAATGAAGAAATGATTATGCTTTTTTTAATAAACTATGAAAAGGCGTTCGCATATGCTTTCGTGTTACATCTGAAAAAAGTTTTCTGATGGCAGCAGAGTTCTTTGTGGAACTATGTGAAGATGTATAGATTTTCGGCTTTTTTGACAAACTAAATTGTGAACTATTATTTCCAGGACACAATATATCCCATTCGGTTCAATAGTTATTTTTCTTTAAATTTCTCAGTTTTTGCAGGAAAATCTCCCATTTATACCTACAATAATAGAGGAGGTATAAGCATGAAACCCTGGAAAGACGTAACGCTGACGGATGATTATCTGTTTAGCCAAATTATGAAAGACGAAGAGTTCTGTAAACTCTTTCTTGAAATGCTGATGGGAATAAAAATTACAAAAGTAATCTACCTAGAGGCACAGAAGGAAGTAAACCTTTTCCCACAAACAAAAGGCATCCGTATGGATGTCTATCTTGAAGGTGACGATGAAATCTACAACATCGAAATGCAGACGGTGCACAAGACAAACCTGGTCAAACGGATGCGGTACTACCACTCCGCCATTGACGTGGACTCCCTGTTGCGGGGGAATCCCTATGACCAGCTGAAAAAATCCTATGTGATTTTTATCTGCAACTTTGACCTGTGCGGGGACGGATTGCCCGTCTACGAAAGCCGGACTGTTTGGAAACAGAACGGGCGGGAAATAGGCGACGAACAGATAAAAGTAGTGTATAATACAAGTGCGTTTGAAAAGGCAGAAGATCCCAGGTTGCGGGCGTTATTACAGTACTTATCTACTACTACTGTCACAGATGAAGCCCGCCCTATTGCCGACAAAGTAGCCGCCTTCAAACGACTTTTTCCTGACGGGAGGCCCCACATGAAATACGAATTAGACTTATATGACAAATGGTGCGAAGGTAAGGCCGAAGGTGTAAAGGAAGGAATTGAAATCGGAGAAAACAGAGGGCTAATTAAAGGCCGGGAAGAAGGCATACAACAAGGCATACAACAGGGCCGGCAGGAAAGTATGCGGGATATTGTATACGCTGCTTTTGAGCAGGGGTTGTCTGCAGAAGTTATCGCGTCTTTGACACACATGCCTGTTGATGAGGTTGAAAAACTCCGTGAAACTTCCCGGACGTGAGCTGCCTTCAAACGGCTGTATCCGGAGGGGAGGCCCACATGAAGTATGAATTAGACTTATATGACAAATGGTGCGGACGCCGCCGTCAGTAGCGGTGCCGGTAAAACCGGAAGTGTCAAGGACGGCATACAACAGGGCCGGCAGAAAAAAAACGATACAATCACTCTGCTATGCTAAAAACCAACAGAGTTTTTGAAACAGTTACACCGTATGTACCTGGTTCCGGTAGAAAACACCGGAGATGCTGCCGGAAAAATTAGTTCCATCCCGTGCCTGTTCCGGTACGGGATGTTGCTCTCTGTTACCCATTCTTTTGTAAATGCCGGATTCGCTCCAGTAAAGTGGGGTGGGAATAATTCCAGAAAGCATAGATTTTTGAGGGCATCAGATCGGAAAGGTTTTCGCTGTTCAGTTTAATCAACGCATTGATTAAATGCTCTGACGTTCCGGTTAAATTGACTGCAAAGAAATCAGCCTGGTATTCATCCCTTCTGGAACCAAAATTGACAAGGGGACTGATTATTTCCTGCACTGCTTCAAAAAGAATCATTGCCAAAAACAAACCGATAAATTCCATAGACTGAAGTCCCATTATCTGTATCTGGTAAAATCCAAAGCCTTCATATAATAATGGCAGGTTTGCCAATCGGAACAGACAGTACATAAGCACAAATTCCACGGGAGCTGTCAGTAAAAAACGTTTTAAAATATGGTGGCGGGCATAGTGTCCCAATTCATGGGCTAAGACTGCTGTCAATTCTTCCGTAGTAAGCTGCTGTATCAGCGTATCAAATAAAACAATCCGCTTGGATTTTCCAAACCCGGTAAAATAGGCGTTAGAATGACCGCTGCGTTTTGAAGCATCCATCACATATACCCCGGAAGCTTTGAAACCTGTTTTTTCCATCAATGCTGTAATTGCTTCTTTCAGCTCACCATCTTCCAAAGGTGAAAACTTGTTAAAAAGAGGTGCGATTACCAGTGGATACACGATTTGTGCCGCTAAGATAAACACAAATAAAATGACCGATACAAGAATCCACCAGTTATGGGGAAAGAAAATCAAAACCGCCGTAACGGGTATTAAAAGCAGGGCTGAAACTACCAGAGATATAATCTGTGATTTGCATAAATCCTTCAGCCAGAGGGAAAAAGTCATATTGGAAAATTCAAATTTCTTTTCTATTTTAAATTCAGTATATAAGTTAAAAGGGAGGGTGATAAAAAATCCCGGGAGTCCCGCAAAAACATAAAACAGAAAAAATGCGCTGTACGTGCTGGTAAAATTCCGGGGATTCCCCGTAAGGTTCAGGGTAAGGTCAAAAATCCACGGATAAAAACCCGTTAGAGCCAGGGCAAGGGTTACCGTTACAGATACAATACTTGACGGAATCCAGGAATGGTACAGGGCATTTTTATAACAGGTGATTTTTCCGAGCTTTTCCGTATCAAAGGCTTGTGCTGCCGGATATTTGAACAGTTCCGGCAAAAGTTCCGTTACCGGTTGTCTGGAAAGTTTTTTCCGTGATGTATAATTAAGAAAAGCTAAAAAATGATGTAACAAAAAACTGAAAACTGTTCCAAAGATAAAAATCAGTATAAAAATATTGGTGATGTCAACTGTATACATATTATTCTCTAAAAATAATGGCGGGGAAAGCCCCGCCTGTTTATTACATTTTTTGCAATCGGTTAATTAAGTAGGGGAAGACTGTTTCAAAATCAACGCCGTACCAGTTATAGTCTTTGTGTTGTAGAGTAGCGTCAATGGATTCTGCCACAAAGTCTCCTGCCAAAGCGTAGGACTGTTCCAAGGTCAATCCTCGCATTAAAGCTCCTGTTAAAACGCTGGCAAAAATATCGCCGGTACCGTGGAAACTTTGAGGCATTTTTTTGTGGAAATACCAGCTGATAGTGCCGGTATTGGCATCGTAGGATGCTATTCCGATTTTTCCGGTAACGCCTATCAGTTCCGGTTGATCTTTTTCAAATTCGATTCCTTTTAGAACGACTTGTTTTGCTCCCAACTGAGCCAGTTGTTTCAATACGGAAATAATGTAATCTTTGTCGTATCCGGCAGCTTGGTAGGGAATGCCTAACATAAAGCTGGCTTCTGTTAAGTTAGGGACAACAACGTCGGCTTTTCCGCAGAGTTTTGCCATGGCAAAGGCAAATTCTTGGGTGAATCCGGGATACAGTTTGCCGTTATCTGCCATACAGGGATCTACGATTTTTAAGGCTGTTGAACCGAAATCTGCCATCAGTTTGTGCATTAAGTCCAACTGTTCAAAAGAACCTAAGTATCCGGTGTAAATGGCGTCAAATTGTATATTTTCATCTTTCCAGTGGCGACAAATGGGTTCAATATCTGAGGTCAAATCCCGGAATGTAAAACCTTTAAACGCTGTGTGAGTAGACAAAACAGCGGTAGGTAACACGCAGGCTTCCACACCCATAGCAGAAATAATGGGTAAGGCAACAGTCAATGAACATTTTCCCACACAGGAAATGTCCTGAACGGTAATAATTCTTTTCATTTAGTCCTCCGTCGCTAAGTATAGCGAAAAAAAAGTTGTGCCGCAATACA
>CALXOI010000003.1 GCA_944389965.1 uncultured Treponema sp. | reverse complement strand
TCAACACTGGTAATCTCTGTCCAGGTATCCGGTACTGGCTCTGGTTCCGGTGTTGTCACCTCAGCCCCCCCCCCCCTGTACTCTGCTTACAGCCGAATGTGGCAAAAACCAAGGCTCCTGCCAAAATCAAAAATAAAAATTTGTTTTTAGTCATTTACGACCTCCTGCAAAAAACCGGAATTTTCCTTTATTTCCGGCTTCATGGTATAAAATCCGTAACACGGACCAAAGAGGATACATCCGCTGCAACAAATTTCCGGCATTAACGACGGGCTTTTCCCCTTATTTATTATTAATGATAATACAAAAACTCCATTTTTCAAGTTTTAAACAATAAATATGCAAAAAAAATACAATAATAAAAAATAGTCTCTGGGCAACCGGCAGTATTTTTCCCGGACAAAAAAAGTACCCGGAATTTCCGGGTACTTCATATTCAAGGTATCAAAAACAGGATTCTATTTACCCAGCAGTTTATTCAAGCGTTTTACAAAATCAGCAGGATCTTCCAGTTCTCCGCCGCCAACAAGCAACGCCTGATCCAGCAAGACAACAGAAACATCTTCTATATACTGTTCGTCATCAGTATCTTTCAATGCGGCAACAACGGGATGGTCACCGTTTACTTCAAGAATCGGTTTTACCATACCAAAACTGTTCTGTCCCATTGCTTTCATCATGCGTTCCATCTGAAGGGACGGGTCATTTTCATCCACAACAATGCAGGACGGGGAATCAGACAGCCGTTTTGACAGACATACATCTTTTACCCGGTCACCCAGCGCTTTTTTGATTTTTTCTACAACGGGCTTGAATTCTTTTTCTTTCTTTTCAGCTTCTTTTTTATCCACGCCCAGCTCATCATCACTGCCTGCCCGGTTCACTGCCTTCAGTTCAAAATCCTTGTATTTACCGTATGCAGGAATAACGATGTCGTCAATTTCATCCGCCATAATGAGCACTTCAAGCCCTTTTGCTTTGTAGGCTTCCAATAACGGGGACGACCGCAGGTTTTTCTCATCGCTGCCTGTAATATAGTAAATTGCTTTTTGTTCCGGCTGCATCCGCTGAACGTAATCTGCAAAGCTCGTCCAGTTGTCATCACCGGTGCCTTCCGCCGCGGTTGACTTGAAGCGGACAATTTCCGCCAGCTCATCCCGGTTGGCGTAATCAGAATACAAACCTTCTTTTAGCGGACGGTTGAACTGACCCACAAATTTATTCCAGGTTTCCAGCGATTTCTTCTCTTCATCTTTCAGTTTGTCTGTTCCGCCGGCTTCTTTTGCTGCTGCGGCGGCTTTTGCCCCTGCGTCCGCCATTTTCTTGAATTCGCCCAGCAATTTCTTTACCGACTGGGTTTTGATTGCTTCAAGAATCCGGTTCTGCTGGAGGATTTCACGGCTTACATTCAGCGGTAAATCCTCGGAATCAATAATGCCCCGGACAAAACGCAGGTATGCGGGCAGCAGCTCCCGGTCGTCGTCAGTGATAAATACCCGTTTTACATACAGTTTTACACCGCTCTTGTAGTCTGCCTGATACATATCAAACGGCGCACGCTCCGGCACATAAAACAGTGTGGTATACTCCTGGGTACCTTCTGCATGGGTATGCACATACATCAGCGGGTCCGCAGAATCATGGGAAATGGTTTTATAAAAGTCATTGTAATCTTCCGGTTTCAGCTCTGACTTAGGACGTTTCCACAGTGCGCTGGCACTGTTGATTTTGTCAGTTTTCTGTTCGCTGCCGGTTACTTTTCCTTTGTCATCATATTTATTCTGGGTATAGTGCAGGTAAATCGGGAACGCAATATGGTCGCTGTAGCGCTTTACCAATTCTTCCACCTTCCACCGGCTGGCGTACTCTTTGCTGTCATCGTTCAGTACCATTACAATGGCAGAACCGTGGGTTCCGGCTGCATCAAAACCGTAGCGTTTCGCGGTGTCGCTGTCCAAAGCAACGCCTTCTATATCATAGGAATTAGTTCCGTCACTGGACCAGTGGAATATGGTGTCCGTTGCTGCCTTTCTGGTGTATACATCAATACGGGAAGAAGCCATGAACGCAGAATAAAAACCGACCCCAAACTGTCCGATAAGTGCAGAATCTTTCTTTGCATCCGCAGTCAGTTTTTCCAGAAACGCCTTTGTACCGGAACGGGCGATAGTTCCCAAGTTGGATGTCAAATCCTCGCTGTCCATGCCGATTCCCGTATCTTTGACGGTTAGGATTTTCTTTTCTTCATCAAAAGAAATATCAATGCGGGGTTCAAACGTGACATTTTTATATGCGTCATCGGAAAGTGTCAGATATTTCAGCTTATCAAGAGCGTCGGAAGCATTTGAAACAATCTCCCGCAAAAAAATATCTTTGTTTGAATATAATGAATGAATAATAAGGGTCAGAAGCTGGTTTACTTCTGTTTGAAATTGATAGGTTGCCATGACAACATCTCCTGTAAAAATTTTCTGCATTTAGAGCGGACACCGGCTGTCTGCCGGTAGTTTTGCCACAGAAAGGTTATATATTTAATGTACTGAATCTCAGATAAAACGGCAAGCAATACGGTAAATCCGGCCCTAATATAATATACCGTAAACACAGGAAAGTACCTCTCCAGATCTGCCGGTACACAAACATTATTTTTTTATCACAAAACGAATACCTGCCTCAAAAATCTGTAACAGTCCCGGATCAGGCGAATCCGCAGACCTACCGATTGTATTCCGGGCTGAAAAAATTCCGGAAAGGGATACAAACCCTGCATCAAAACCCAACATTGTCTGGTAGTTTACCTGCACTAACGGTGATTGAATGCCATAGGTAAAAGTAAACGGAGAAAAAGAAAGACCGCCGGAAACTGTTAGAAACCGGATAGGTTGAAATGACATTTCCACTCCGGCTGCAATCGAATGATATTCCCGCCGGTCAGATACGTCCGTTGTCTTTAAATTTTGTAAATTATATTGGGAAAATAAATATCCGGCAAACGGGGTTATCTTTGTCCGGTATGTTACCGGCCATGTTTTTTCAACAACACATTCCAAATCCATGGATGCCCATTGATTATATCCTTTAGAAGTACCAAACAGGGAATAAGTTAACGGATATTCACCCTGAATAAAACCAACCGTTATATCTGTCCGTATCTGGAACACCTCGGCAACATTCACCGTTAACAGAGAACCTTTATATTTATTCACCGGATATGAAGAATCAACATCTTCCTGCCATTCAGAGGCACGGTTGACAAAGCGTTTGATTGTCTGTACCCCCTGCTGGCTTTCCAGAAGCCACGTAAGATGCGGCTGGCGTATTCCGGCTGATGATAATGGCTTATTTAAAACGGATTCTGTTTTCAGTTCCGGAAACACCGGTAACGCAACAACCGGAGGTTGCTCCGCCATTACGTTTGCAACAAAAAAGATAACAGCAGCCGCGCAAAATATCGGTTTCCGTTTCAATAAATTGTATCCCCCAGCAGCCGCGCCATCAGCTCAACTGCCATCCGGGCTGTCTGGTTCCGCACATCCAGTACCGGGTTTACTTCCACAATTTCTGCGGAACAAACCAAACCGGTTGATGCCATTTCTTCCATAAGAAGCAGTGCCTCTCTATAATTTAAGCCGCCAGGCAATGGAATTCCGACACCCGGCGCAAACATGGGATCAATAACATCCATGTCAAAACTGACGTGAACTGCATCAACCCTAGATTTAAAAAACACCGAAACTTTTTTCAACACAGAGGAAAATCCCATCCGGTCAATATCACTCATAGTAAATGCCGTAACACCTGCCGTTTTCATCAGTTTTTTTTCTTCCAAATCAATATCACGTAACCCTACATAGCAGACGTTTTCGGGACTGACTTTTACTCCCGGTTGATACAAGTCTGTAAGTTGCTTTAACCCGTAACCGCAGGACGCCGCAAGGCACATACCATGAATATTACCGGACGGCGACGTTTCATTAGTATTAAAATCCCCGTGAGCATCTACATAGAGAACGCCCAGTCTTTGATTCTTTTTTTTACAAGCAGCGGAAACGCCGGCAATCGAACCTAATGCAATAGAATGATCACCTCCCAAAACCAGCGGAAACTCACCGGCAACAACCGCTTCTTCTGTCCGGGCTGCCAGCAGACAACAGGATTCACTGATTTGTGCCAAATATTTTGCATCAGATCGCCCGGGCTGCTCGTATTCCTGAGAAGAAACAGCTATAGGAGAAAAAGAAGTTACTGCTTCATGGGAAAGCGTCTCCAGCCGCTGCTTTAATCCCGCTAAACGGATTGCAGACGGTCCCATATCAGAACCGTGGCGGTTACCGCCAAAATCCAAGGGCATTTCTATAATATGTATTTTCATGGATACATTGTAGCTACTTTATTGTGGAAACGCAATAAACCGGGAACATATCCTGAAAATCCCTTGAGTATACAAGGAAAAAAACCGATAATCGATGTATGCGTAAATTTTCTTTGTTATTCTGTCTTTGTGCCGTATACTGCGCAATGCTTTCTGCTGCAGACGGCAGTTCAACCGGTACGGCAACCCGCCGGTTATACCAACTCCCGGAAAATCTGCCCCCGCAAAGTGATTCCCATCTGGTTCAAAATATCCTTGCAGGGACAGAAAGCGGATTATATAAAATTATTGGCAGCAACACACCCGTTCCTTTGTGGACAAAAAG
Source organism: uncultured Treponema sp. (assembly GCA_944389965.1). Lineage (GTDB taxonomy): Bacteria > Spirochaetota > Spirochaetia > Treponematales > Treponemataceae > Treponema_F. The sequence goes on along the minus strand of CALXOI010000003.1, from coordinate 45,539 downwards.
CCGGGTAACACAGATTCTTTACACACAGAATTTGAACGGAGAACAATGGTTTTTTGTTACAGGACTGGGAATTGTCACCAGTACCGATTTGACAACTTTTACAATCCTGGGCAAAGCAAACGGACTGCCGGAACTTACCTTAAAAACCTATGACGGGGAAAAAACAACCCTTGTCCAACGGGCAAAAGGTATAAAAGATATTGCCATCCATCCCCAGAATCCGTATATTCTGGCAGCTGTTACCAGCGATGCTGTGTATCTGACAAAAGACGGAGGTGAAACATGGAATTCTTTGGGATTCTGTGCCCAGACCGCAGGAGCAAAAGCCGTTGCTGTTGCAGATATGCCGGTGCCCGGTAAATTCAACCAGGATGGATCTCCACTCACAGAACTGACTGTTTTTGTATCCCATGCAATTTACGGTTTGTCGTATATACATCCCAATCAGTCCCGTCCGGTATGGAAAGATATTACCGGCGGATTTGATGCCATGCCAACCCAGACATACCCGGATGAAATCGCAGATATAATACCGATTACCCATACCGATGAAAACGGACACTTGTTTACAGAGATGTATTTATCCCAGTCGTTCCTGCCGAATATTTTCCGATTAAACTGGGAAACAAAACGCGGCGAAAGAATCTACCATGGTGAAGAACCGGCAGATACCATTGACGGACTATTCTGGACCGGCAACAATATATTGTACACCCGCCCCGGCGGACTTTCCCTGTTTAACATTTCATCGGGGAAAAATACAGGGATTCCCTCTGAATACACTTCCTGGCAGCGGGCACTGGCAAAAGTACCAGAGCCGGTATACACCGCATTTATTCCCCGCAATTTAAGCGGATTCAGTACCTGGCTTATCCTGAATGAACTATGGCTTCTCAAACCGGAAAAAACATACACAACATTTTCTACTAATTCCCTGACATCGGTAAAGGCTTTGTATGTTCCGGCAAACACTGGACGAACAGAATCAGGACAGAACGAAATTCTTTCAATACTGAAAAAAAATAATTTAAACAGTATTGTCATCGACATGAAGGATGATTACGGATTGCTCCGTTATGACACAAAAGACCCGCTGGTATCAGAGAAAGGATATGTCAGCCGGTATGCAGTCGACCTGGATGAATTCGTTGAAAAATTCAAAAAAGAAAATATTTATCTCATTGCCCGGATTGTTGTATTTAAAGATAAGAATCTTGCAGAATACGGCGGCGGGAAATATGCTGTATGGAACAAAGTTTCAAATTCCCCTTGGGTCGGAACAAAGGGAATGCAGGATATTGTGGATGAAGAAGGTAATGTTACCGGACAGGAACAGACCTATTATGATGAAAACTGGGTCGATCCATATTCCCATGAAGTATGGGAATACAATGTGGCAATCGCACAGGAACTGATCCGCCGGGGATTTGATGAAATTCAATTCGATTACATCCGGTTCCCCACTGACGGCGAAAACCTGTGGCAGGCATCTTACCGGTGGCAGGATACTGGTATGAACAAAGAAAGTGCCCTCACATCTTTTTTGGCATATGCCCGGGAAAATATTAATGTTCCCATTGGTATTGATATTTACGGAGCAAATGGTTGGTACCGCAGCAGTTCCCGTACCGGACAGGATGTGGAATTGCTGTCTGAATACGTTGACGTTATCTGTCCGATGTTTTACCCCAGTCACTTTGAACAGCCGTTCCTTGCTCATGCACCGGCCGCAGAACGCCCGTACCGTATTTACTTTTATGGTACCTACAGGAATTCCGTTATTGCCCGGAACCGGAGCGTCATCAGACCTTGGGCCCAAGCTTTTTATCTGGGAGTTTCCTATGATGCCCAATATTATGATGAAAACTATGTCCAACGGCAAATTTTTGGTGTGCGGGATTCTGTAAACCACGGATATATGTACTGGAATAACATAGGTCGTTACGATGACATCCGGCCGGATATTGCAAATGACACCCCGTATCCGTGGAATGCAGCAGAAGCATCCCGGGAATTCAGAAAACCAGCATTAACCGGAGAATTTTCCACCGGAACAGATGCAGTTCTTCAAGAACAGACCGGAACAACAGCTTCCACCGGCTCCGGGAACAGTTCTCCGGCAGGCGATACGCCACAACCTTCAGGCCAGAAATCCGGTACGGGACAAACAACCGGGAAAGCAGGCGGCGAAATTCCTGCCAGTATTACAGCGGATTAAGGGGTACAATCCATGAGTCTTGATGAGTGGTACCGCTGGGGTCTGGACGTTATCCATGCTGTCCAGCAGTTCCGATCTCCGGTTATAACCGGTATTATGGAAACCATTTCATTTTTTGGCGGCAGCATATGGTATCCGATAATTGTATTGCTTATATACTGGTGCATTGACAGCAAAAAAGGACTTCTGTTGGGGTTTACCGTCATTTTTTCTGCCGCATTAAATACAGCAATTAAAGAAACATTATGTATTCCCCGCCCGTATCAGCGCGACCCCTCTGTATTCATCACAGCTGAGTCCGGTTACTCTACACCGTCAGGGCATTCTCAGGGTGCCGCGGCGTTTTATCCCGTAACAGCACAACTATTCGTACCGGGAAAAACCACCGGCTACAAAATATTGCGGATGGTGCCGGCTCTGCTTATCCCGCTGATTATCGGATTCAGCAGGATTTATCTGGGTGTGCATTACCCTACCGATGTATTGCTCGGATTAACATTCGGGTTTCTTACGGCAATAGCTGTTATGCTGTTTTGGGACACAGCCTGTGCTAAATTAGAGAAGCTCCCATTCAGCATCAACCTGCTTATCACCGCTGCCGTATGTTTCATACTGAATATTTTTTCCCGCCCGGATACATCTCTTAGCGGTTTGTTGTTCGGTTTTTGTACTGGAACCCTGCTCCTTAACCGAAAAGGAGGTTTTGATGCCCGACCTGGCAGTTTTTTACAAAAATCAGGAAGACTGGTGCTGGGTATTACCGTTACCGGAGGCTGCCATTTGCTGCTGAAAATTTTAACCGGAAAACTTGGATTAACTGATGAAATAAGTGAATACTACGAACTGGTGCGGTTTATCCGGTACGGGATTACCGGAATCCTCGCTGTATACGTAGTGCCTCTGTTGTTTATAAAAACCGGACTGGCTTCCGGCAACCGGGTGGTTTCATCCCGGCAGAACAGGACGTAATATCATGGATACTACCGGATACACACCGGAGGAACCCATTGCTGCAGTTGCCACTGCATTGGCACCTTCAGCACTCGGTATTATCAGAGCTTCCGGGAAAGGTGTTATAGAAGCTGTCTCCGTATTATTTTCCCGGCCCAATGCGTTGCAGAAAGCATCAGGCAATACTATTGTATACGGCTGGATAATCGATCCGGGTACAACCCCACCCCGCCGAATTGATGAAGTCCTCGTATCTGTCTTCAGGGCACCAAAAAGTTTTACCGGAGAAGATATGATTGAAATCAGCTGTCACGGCGGACCGGCAGTCGTTACTGAAATTTACCGGCTGCTTACCGGTAACGGATTTCGCCCGGCAAACCGGGGTGAATTTACGTTCCGGGCTTTTATCAACGGAAAAGCAGATTTAACCCGGGCAGAAGCCGTGCAGGAAATTATCAGTGCAAAAACCGGAGAATCCCGGAACCGGGCGGCGGGACGGCTCGCCGGCAATCTGTATAATGAAATCAACCGGATTAAACAACTGCTGTTAACAACCCTTGCATCTATCGAAGCAGAAATTGAATATCCGGAAGATGAAGAAACTATTGCCGACGCCTTTGATGACACTCTTTTAAAAACGGCGGAGCAGCAGTTATTATTATTATGTACATCCTGGAACAGTGAAAAATTATATCAGGACGGGGCACGGGTTATCCTGTGCGGCAAAACAAATGCAGGAAAATCAAGCCTGTTCAATATGCTGTTGAAAGAAGAGCGGGCGATTGTATCAGACATTCACGGGACAACCCGGGATTGGATTGAAAGCTGGATATCTTTTGACGGAATCCCTGCCCGGCTGTTTGATACCGCAGGATTGAGGGAAACCACCGATATTATTGAACAACGGGGTGTAGAACGGACAAAGGATTTGACCACCGGAGCGGATGTCATTTTGTATGTAGTAGATTCCACCATCGGGTTAACTCCTGAAGATATCCGTTTTATGAAAGAATTTTTGCCCGGTGAACACCAACTTGACAATCAAGCAAAGATACAGCCTGAAACAGCAGTACCCGTCGGAAACATACAGGACGGACATTCAGGACAACCACGGATTCCCATTATTCTGGTGCTGAACAAAACTGATAAAACAACTGAATGTCCGGCACCCGCACCGGTGTTTTCTGAAGAACAGATACAACCGGCAGCAATAATTCCGGTAAGCGCAAAAACCGGGGCAGGAACACAGGAGCTCTGTACCGCAATAAAATCAATCCTGACCGCAGGCCACACACCGGAACGGGCAGGTGCCGGCGTAGGTTCTGTCCGGCAGCAACGGTGTACCCGGAACGCATTGGAATCTGTCAACCACGGACTGAAAGCGGCAGCGGACGGATTCCCGCTGGATGCTGTTGTTCAGGATATTGAAGATGCGCTGGATGCATTGGGTGAAATTACCGGGGCAGTTACCCCTGAAGATATTCTGGATACGGTTTTCTCAAAGTTTTGTCTGGGGAAATAGGCTCTATTTTCTTGCTTTTCATTCTTTCCCACAGTATCTTATAGAAAGAGGTTGTATGAGTTCTGGAATTTTAGACTACATAACATGGCGCGGGGATTTATCATTAAAGCAGTATCCTTTGAACGAAATTGACACACTGATTTTCAGTGAATTGTCATATATAAAAATGAACGGCATTGTTTCTGAATCATTCAGCCGCAAAGGAATAACGCTGGAACAGGCTGCCCATGATTTTTTTTATGCACCGGACATATTGGAGCGCTCCGACACAGGACTTTTTATCAACAACAGTCTGATTGAACTATTGCGGGTAATGGGAAATGCACCGAGATACAAAAATATGCAATTATGCGGATTTGTTGAATCCTTGGACACAGCCCATGAAAAACAATTTGCTGCCATAACAATATTACCCGGCGACGGAACAATATTTGTTGCATTCCGGGGAACAGATGATACCATTGTGGGATGGAAGGAAGATTTCAATATGGCATTTATCACGCCGGTTCCATCCCAAAAAGATGCATTGGAATATCTGACAGCCGCAGCGTCAAAACTTCCCGGAAAAATACGGGTGGGGGGACATTCAAAAGGCGGGAACCTGGCCGTCTACGCAGCCACGTTCTGCCAGCCTAAAATCCAGCACCGTATTTTAAATATTTACAATCACGACGGTCCGGGATTCCAAACAAATATTACCGATACTCCGGAGTTTAATGCAATACGGGACAAAATCCAAACCTACGTACCCCAGACATCCATCATCGGAATGCTACTGGCGCATCATAATACCTACACTATCATAAAAAGCGAAGAATCAGGTATTATGCAGCATGACCCGTTTTCCTGGCAACTGGACGGCCCGCATTTTATCATACAGGATAAATTGACAGATCAAAGTATCTTGATTGACAAGACAATCCGTACCTGGCTGGAAAAATTGGACAACAAACAGCGGGAAGATTTTGTTGATGCCTTGTACCGGGTTTTAACCAGTTCTGATGCAGCAACACTTCGGGAGCTTTCAGAAAAATGGACCCGAAATCCGGCAATGGCATTGCGTGCGCTCTTATCTTTAGATGAAAATACCCGGCATATTATGTGGGAATCCCTGCAGTTGTTATTTAAATCAGCTGCGGAGCATATTCCGCCTCTCACAGAAATCCTGTTTAATAAAAGCCGGAAGAAAGTAAATATTGAACAGAAAAAAAATATCTCAAAGACAGCCCAAAAACAGTTACCAGGCATAAAACCACAGTGATATAAAAACAACCGCTGAAAAATACTGCTTTTATATTACTATTACTGCCAGTACAGCACTTTTTCCGTTACTGTCTCACTTTTTCTGGATACTGCATAACTGCTTTTCCAGCAGATTCCGTGTCTGTGTACATAAGATTTTTATTCAGCTATCCAGCAAGTAAAATTTTTCAGCAACACTGCAAATACCGGCGTACGCTTCAAGCGATATTTGCTGTGTATTCCATTCCCTGAACCATATTTTCAGACTATCTTAACAGAAAACCTGTTATTGCAGGCAATAACCACAATCTGTCAAGATCTGTATACTGTAATATATCCGGCACCAAATAAACCTGTTTCAAAATTTATTTCAAATAAGAAAATTATATTTATTTGGAAATCAGATACTGTTTTTTATAATTATTTGGTGTAACTCCGGTAAATGATTTGAATATTTTTATAAAATAGGCACAGCTGTTAAAACCACATAAAAAAGCAGCTTCCGCTACCGAAACATGTTTGGTACATAATAAATACTTTGAATATTCAATGCGGTAATTCATCAGATACTCAATAGGGGAATAATGTGTTATTTCTTTGAACAACCGGCAAAAATAAGTCGGGGACATATTCGCTTCTGTTGCCATGTCCTCAAGTGTCAGCGGCTCTGCGTAACGGGACCGTATCAATTTAAATACTTTTTGGAAACGGTGTATATCAAAGGATCTATTTAAAACTTTATCGTTTGGAGCATCATCAAAATAATTTTTTTCAAGAACAAATCCAAAAAACTGAAGAAGACAACCAACCGTCAGAATTTGCCATCCTGTTGATTTATTTTTCATTGTTTTAAAAAGTAGGGATAATACACTGTAAATCTCAGGGAAAGAAGCATCATAACATGCATTTATTCTCCGTTTGTTAATGAACAAATTCGCATAGGAGCTAAATGAAGTATTACCCTGCAATAAACCAAAAAAATCACATACAATACATTCATATATACAATCACAATCTTCCGGCATTCCCCCATGAACAGCATTTTGTGGTATATATAAAATATCATTTTGTTTTAAATGATACGTTTCTGTATCTACATGCAGTGTCATAAATCCTTTCTGTATTCTAATAATTTCAATCTCAGGATGCCAATGGTACGGCATAACATACCGCGGGTGTAGTTTAGATACATGATAGTATTCAATAGGAAACTGATATGTGCCCCTTCGTACATTTTCAAAACTATACCAATGATACATATATATGTTACCCTCAAAAATCCTTAAAATTTTATATTCTATCTATTTTCTCATATTTTAATGCGATTCCGATATTTTTTCCAGAGAATTATATATCATAAAATATTTATATTTTTTCATATTTTTATAACACATAAACGTACAAACTGGATACATGATAGAACTATCAAATAGAATTTAAATTATTCAGAAAGGAGCACATATGGCAAAGAGTCGGCTTATTGGTGATTATCCGGTAATAGGTATCCGTCCTACAATTGATGGACGGCAGGGAAGTCTGCGTGTCCGGGAATCCTTGGAAGATCAGACAATGAACATGGCGAAAAACGCCGCAAAACTGTTTACTGAAAACCTGCGGTATTCCAATGGTGAACCGGTAAAAGTTGTTATTGCGGATTCAACAATAGGACGTGTGGCTGAGGCTGCCGCCTGTGCTGATAAATTCAAAAAAGAGAATGTTTCCATAACATTGACCGTTACTCCCTGCTGGTGCTACGGTTCGGAAACCATGGATATGGACCCGCTCACCATCAAAGGTGTTTGGGGTTTTAACGGTACAGAGCGCCCCGGCGCCGTGTATCTGGCCGCTGTTTTGGCGGGACACGCCCAGAAAGGTTTGCCCGCTTTCGGTATTTACGGGCACGATGTGCAGGATGCGGATGACACCAATATTCCGGAAGACGTAAAGGAAAAACTGCTGCGGTTCGGTCGTGCTGCTATTGCCGCCGCCACCATGCGTGGAAAATCCTACCTCCAGATAGGTTCGATTTGCATGGGTATCGCCGGTTCCATCATTGCCCCCGAATTCTTCGAAGAATATCTGGGAATGAGGGTGGAATCCATAGACGAGGTTGAAATTATCCGCCGCATGGAAAAAGGCATCTACGACAAAGCCGAATACGAAAAAGCCCTGGCATGGACAAGAGCCCATTGCCCGGAAGGCTTTGACAAGAACCCTGCCGATGTGCAGAAAACAAAAGATGAAAAAGACAAAGACTGGGAATTCATCGTCAAAATGATGTGCATAATCAAGGATTTGTATAACGGAAACAAGAACCTGCCGGCCGGCTGCATGGAACGCTTTCGGTATGGACAAGGAAGCTCAGGATTACCGGGCTTGCGCCGCTTACGGACCCCTGTTTAAGGGCATCAGCCGGTAACCGGTAGGAGGTTTTAAAATGGAAGGACAGGTTCTGGCATTTGATTTCGGTGCTTCAAGCGGGAGGGCAATGCTGGGTAGGTATGATGGCAAAACCATCATTCAGGAAGAAATACACCGTTTCCCAAATGAACCGGTCAATGTTGCCGGAACCTTGTACTGGGATGTTCTCAGGTTGTTCCATGAAATAAAGCAAGGGCTGACCAAAGCTTCAAAAAAATCCTTCATCAGTGTGGGAATTGATACCTGGGGAGTGGATTTTGGTCTTCTGGACAAAAGGGGGAAACTTCTCGGAAACCCAGTCCACTACCGGGACACCCGCACGAACGGAATGGCGGAAAAAAGCGAGGAAATTATTTCCGCCGCGGATTTGTATTCCATGACCGGTATCCAGATTATGGATATCAACACGGTTTTCCAGCTTTGTACATGGTTCAGCATAATCCGGAAGAACTCGCACAGGCACAAACTCTGCTGATGATGCCGGATTTATTTACCTATTTCCTTACCGGGAAAATGCAGAGCGAATACACCGAAGCTTCAACCAGCCAGCTTCTTGATATCAAAACAAAAAACTGGTCCAGCCAGCTGATTAAAAAACTGGGAATACCTGCCCATTTGTTCACGGACATCGTAATGCCGGGAACCCGGGCAGGCTTCATAAAGGAAGACATTTGCCGGGAACTGGGCATTTCCGCTGTCCCGGTGATTTCTTCCGCAGGACATGACACCCAAAGTGCCATGGCCGCTGTACCTGCAGGAAGCCCTGACTTCCTGTTCATCAGTTGCGGAACCTGGGCCTTGATGGGAACCCATTGCCCGGAACCGGTTGTTTCCGAAGAAGCCCGGGAAGCCGGATTCTCCAACGAAGGAGGATTTGACGGCGGCATATCCCTACTTACCAATATAACAGGTACTTGGATGATCCAAGAAAGCAAACGATACTGGCAATCCATCGGTGAATCTGTTTCCTACGATGATTTGGACAAGGCATCCAAAACCGCTAAACCTTTCGCCTGCTTTATAGATCCCCGTGCCCCTGATTTTGTGGCACCGGGAAATATGCCTGAACGTATCCAAAACTACTGCAAGAAAACAGGACAATATGTACCCCAGACAAAGGGTGAAATTATCCGCTGCATTCAGGAAAGCCTCGCTTTCACATACCGGAACGTCAGGGACAAAATAGAAAAACTAACGGGAAAAACATATCCCTGTATCCATATAGTCGGAGGCGGTGTTAAAAGCGCGCTCCTTTGCCGTCTGACAGCTGATGCCTGCGGAATTCCGGTTATCGCCGGTCCGGTTGAAGGGGCTGTCCTCGGAAACATAGGCATCCAGATGATTTCCATGGGCATTTTATCAGATTTAACACAATTCAGGCAAATTGTAAAAAATATGCCTGATATTGTGTGCTATGAAAATTCCAATTTGGAAACACATTTCCTATTAATTGCGAGCAGGTGACCAAATGAATCAAGAATACATCCTTCAAATGAAGGAAATTACTAAACAGTTTCCTGGTGTCTTGGCCTTGAATAAAGTTTCTTTAAATATTCGGCCAGGAACCGTGCATGCCTTAATGGGTGAAAACGGGGCAGGAAAATCTACCTTAATGAAATGCCTATTTGGAATATATCATCCTGATGCCGGTGAAATTATTTTCCGCAATAAACCTGTTAAATTTTCCAGTGTACGAAATGCACTTGATGCAGGAATATCAATGATCCAGCAGGAACTATCAAACGTCCCTCATCGGACTGTTGCAGAAAATACATGGATGGGAAGGGAACCCCTGCTTCCTATCAAAGGGCTACATTTTATCGATCATCATAAAGTTGTGGATGAAACTCTTAAATTGATGAAAGATTTGAATATGGAAATTGACCCAAACGCAACTATGGCATCGCTGTCAATTTCACAGCAACAGGGATGTGAAATTGCAAAAGCTGTTTCATACGGAGCTTCAATCGTTGTGATGGATGAACCGACTTCTTCACTTTCAGAGAAAGAAGTTGATCATCTTTTTAAAATTATCAACGATTTGCGGGATAAGGGAGTTGCTATCATATACATTTCCCACCGGATGAATGAAATATTCCAGATTGCAGATGAAATATCCGTTATGCGTGACGGGGAAATGATAGGTACATATGCAGCAAATGAGCTTGATAATGATAAACTTATAAACCTGATGATTGGAAGGGTTACAACCCAACAGTTTCCTGAAGTATCAGCCGTACCAGGAGACGTTTGCCTTGAAGTAAAACACTTATCATCAATAAATCCCCGGTCATTTCAAGATGTATCTTTTACGCTTCATAAGTCTGAAATTCTTGGTGTTGGAGGTCTTATCGGAGCCCAACGTTCCGAACTGATGGAAGCAATATTCGGACTCCGTTCCGTTGTTGCCGGTGAAATAACCATCAACGGGAAACATATTATTATCCGGTCTCCCAGGGACGCTATAAAAAACGGAATAGGACTCATTACAGAAGACCGGCGAAGAACCGGCATCTTCCCTCTAATGTCTGTATTAAGTAATACATCCATCGCATCACTGGAAAAATACCAATCAAAAATGCGACTGATTAAACATGCTGATGTCTCAAAAGATGCAGTAAATGTCAATACAACACTGCATACAAAAACGGCATCCATGCAGACTGCAATACAAAATCTTTCCGGTGGAAACCAGCAGAAAGTTATTCTGGGCCGTTGGTTAATGACTGTTCCTGATATTCTCATTATGGATGAACCGACACGGGGTATAGATGTAGGTGCTAAATATGAAATTTATACTATCATGGCAGAACTGGTAAAACAGGGAAAATCCATCATTATGATTTCATCAGAAATGCCGGAGTTGATTGGTATGTCGCACCGTATTATGGTTTTGTGCAATGGCAAAGTAACCGGTTTCCTAAATAAAGAAGAAGCAACTCAGGAAGCCGTCATGCGCTTCGCAACACAATTTTCATAAATTTATCTTATCAAGGAGAACATTATGGGTAATACAAATGGAGTAAAACCATCATTAAAAAACATTAACATCAAAGATTTTGCATCAAAATATACAACATATATTATTTTTATTGTGTTGTTCGCAGGATTAGGTATTCTGACCGGATTTGATTCATGGAAACTTCCTTCACTGCAAAACCTTGTTATTGCTGAATCAATCAGAGCTTTTGCTGCACTTGGAGTTGGTGTCATCATTATTACCAGGGGTATAGACCTTTCAATCGGATATGCAGTATGTCTGACGGCAAGTGTTGCTGCATCTCTGTCGCAAAGTGTTTCTTATGCAGCAGCAATGTATCCGGGTGTAGATTTTCCGGTATTTCTGCCGATTTTGGTTGCGGTTCTTATCGGAATGCTGGTCGGTGCATTGAATGGAACTTTGGTTGCATACGCAAAACTACCGCCGTTTATCGCGACTTTAGGTGTCCTTTCACTCTGCCGTGGCGCCCAGTTGATTTACACAAACGCAACGGTTGTCGGTAGCGTAAAAAATGAATACAAAGCTATCGCCCAGGGATTTGTCGGACCGTTCCCGCTTCTGATGATTTATGTTGCAATCGCAGCATTTATCGTATGGCTTATCCTCCGCCACACCCGTCTCGGCGCCAACCTGTATGCCATCGGTGGAAATCCCCAAGCAGCCCGGGTTGCCGGTATCAATGTGGAACGGGGACTGCTTTTTGCATACACATTTGCAGGAGCTTTGTATGGAGTTGCCGGTGCACTTCAGACTGCACGTCTCGGTCTCGCCAACTCCCTCACCGCTGTAGGTATGGAACTTGACGCCATCGCTGCCGTTACCATCGGCGGTGTGTCCCAGTCCGGCGGTGTCGGTACTATGGGAGGAATGATTTGTGGTGTACTTATCATGGGTATTATCACTTACGGAATGAACTTTCTCGCTGTTAACTCTTACTTCCAATATTTAGTAAAAGGGAGCATAATAATTATAGCGGTATTCTTTGACATGCGTAAGCATGCCCGCAAAGCATAAAGGAGGTGCTATATGGCACGGTTTGTATTAAACGAAACATCTTACCATGGTTCCGGTGCAATAAAAGAAATTGTAACGGAAGTTAAAACCCGGGGATTTAAAAAGGCATTTGTGTGTTCTGATCCCGATTTGGTGAAATTCAATGTTACTTCAAAAGTAACCGATTTGTTGAAATCTGCCGGCTTGGATTTTGAATTATATTCAAATATCAAACCGAATCCTACAATTGAAAATGTCCAGACCGGCGTTGCCGCCTTTAAAAAAAGTGGTGCTGATTACCTTATCGCAATTGGCGGTGGTTCTTCAATGGATACCGCCAAAGCAATCGGCATTATCATCGCCAATCCGGAACACGAGGATGTACGTTCATTGGAAGGGGCAATTATAACAAAAAATAAGTGTGTGCCCATTATTGCGGTACCGACAACAGCCGGAACAGCTGCCGAAGTTACCATTAACTACGTTATCACAGACGTTGAAAAGAAACGCAAATTTGTCTGCGTTGACCCCCACGACATTCCGGTTGTAGCCGTTATTGATCCAGACATGATGAGCAGTATGCCAAAAGGTTTGACTGCCGCCACCGGTATGGACGCCCTGACCCATGCCATCGAAGGTTACATCACCAAAGGTGCCTGGGAACTCAGTGATATGTTCCATCTGAAAGCCATCGAAATTATTTCCCGCTCCCTTCGGGATGCTGTTGCAAACAAGCCTAAGGGACGGAATGATATGGCTCTTGGACAGTATGTTGCCGGAATGGGTTTTTCCAACGTAGGTTTGGGAATCGTCCACTCCATGACCCATGCGCTGGGTGCTTTCTATGACACGCCCCACGGTGTGGCAAATGCAATCCTGCTTCCAACCGTTATGGAATATAATGCATCCGCAACGGCAGAACGTTACCGGGATATTGCAAAAGCAATGGGCGTTCTGGGAACAGAAAATATGGCTGAAGCAGAATACCGCAAAGCTGCCATTGATGCAGTAAAGAAATTGTCCGCCGATGTGGGAATTCCTGCGGATCTCAAGGAAATTGTAAAACCCGAGGATGTACCGGCTCTTGCAAAGTCTGCAATTGCCGACGCCTGTACTCCAGGTAACCCAAAAGATCCGACGGTAGAAGACATAGAAAAACTGTACCGTTCCCTGCTGTAATATTCTTGTTTAACACAGCAAAAAACGACGGCTAAAAAGCCGTCGTTTTTTTACCGGTAAAATTATTTTACCACACTTTATATTTCTATTTCACCGGTATATACCAGCTCCGCAGCACCGGTCAGATATACTGTATCTCCAGTGTACCGTACAATCAGCTCTCCGCCCCGTACCTTTACCGTAATATTTTCATCCAACGGGCAGAATCCGTTTAATACAGCAGCAATTGCTGCTGCACAGGCTCCGGTACCACAAGCTGGAGTTTCTCCGTTTCCCCGTTCCCAAACACGCATTTTCAGACTGTTTCGCCCGGCAACCCGGACAAATTCCGTGTTAATCCGTTTCGGAAACAACGGATGGTTTTCAAACATCGGACCGATACGGGGAATATCCACTTTATCCACGAAACTGCTGAATACGACACAGTGAGGCGTACCGACAGAAACTAAAGTTGCCGTATATTCTGTGCCATCCACAACAATCGGATGATTTACAACAGCTTCTGCCGGCAATTTTCCTGAAGCCCGGTTAATTTCACCGGCACTGCTATCCGGCAACAAGTCATTGCCACCGATAATTGTCAGCCCATCAGGCAAACCGCTTACCGGAGATGCTTCCACTTGGGCAGGGAAAGATTCCGGAGCAAATACAGGGCGCCCCATATCCACCCGGACAGAAGAAACTTTACCACTCTGTGTATATGCCAGCAACTGTTTGATACCAGAAGCTGTTTCTATAGAAATTCCGGCAGTATGTCCGGCGGCATCACTGCGGCGGTCTGCAATACCGTTGATATTGTTATCATAGAGATATTTTGCTACACACCGGATTGCATTACCTGCCATTTTACCCTCAGAACCATCTCTATTAAAGAACCGCATTCCTGCATCTGCAATTTCTGACCGGGTAATCAGCACCAGAGAATCTGCACCGATTCCTTTACGCCGGTCACACAGCCGGACACTTAATCCTTCGGGATTAATAATTTCCTGATCTATTGCATTGAACACAACAAAATCGTTTCCGGTGCTTTGCATTTTGGCAAAAGACAAATGCATCCGGGCATCACTCAATGTATTGATGTTTACCAACTCTAAACTTTCTGGAGAATACCGGCTCAACAGACTGTTGGCAATAGCATTTGCCGTATCGATTGATGTTAAACAAGGAATATCCCGTTCCACCGTTTTACGGCGCAGCTTTACACTGTCATATGTCGGGATACGCCCCTTTGCAGAAGTAGAAATAACGTAATCAATATTGCCGGTATCCAGTAATGTCAGAATATTATCTGACGGATTTTCGTGAATCTTGTTCACGACCTGCACATCCATACCGAAATCGCTGATAACCTTTGCAGTTCCTTCTGTTGCGTATAGTTTAAACCCTAAATCATAAAATTTACGGGCTGTATCCACAATTTCAAACTGATCGGTTTTCCGCACGGTAATCAATACCCCGCCGGACTTTTTCATCCGGTATCCGGCGGCAATCAACCCCTTGTACAGCGCCTCATCCAGCGTCCGGGCAATACCAAGAACTTCCCCGGTAGACTTCATTTCCGGTCCCAGATGGGTGTCCACATCTATCAATTTTTCAAAACTGAATACCGGAACTTTTACCGCCACATAAGGCGGAATCCGGTACAGACCGGTTCCATATTCCATGTCCGCAAGCCGTTCCCCCAGCATTGCCCGTACTGCCAGCTCCACCATGGGAACACCGGTCACTTTGCTGATGTACGGAATTGTCCGACTGGAACGGGGATTTACTTCAATAATATACAGTTCATTGTCATAAATCAGATACTGTATATTAACCAACCCTTTTGTGCCTAGCGCTAATGCCAGTTCCCGGGACTGATTGATAATTTTTTCTGTCAGAATATCATTCAGGTTCCATGCCGGGTACACGGCAATTGAATCGCCGGAATGGATACCGGTCCGTTCAATGTGTTCCATAATTCCCGGAATCAAAATATCTTCGCCGTCACAAATTGCATCAACTTCCAGTTCAATCCCCATCAGATATTTATCAATCAATACCGGATTTTCAATATTATGGGAAAGGATAATTGCCATGTATTCCCGGATGTCGGCTTCGGTAAACGCAATAATCATATTCTGACCGCCCAAAACATAGGACGGACGCATAAGTACCGGGTAACCGATATGCTCGGCAGCCTGCAACGCCTCTTCCAAAGTAAGCACAGATTCACCTTTCGGCCGCTTGATATTCAGCCGTTCCAGCAGAGCGTCAAACCGTTCCCGGTCTTCCGCCATATCAATGGAATCGGCACTGGTACCCAGAATCCGGATACCCTGATTGTGCAGGAATTTTGTCAGTTTGATGGCTGTCTGCCCGCCGAATGCAACAACAACGCCGAGAGGCTGTTCTGTACGGATAATGCTCATTACATCTTCCGGGGTCAGCGGCTCAAAATAAAGCCGGTCGGCGGTATCAAAGTCAGTTGAAACGGTTTCAGGGTTATTGTTGACAATAGCAACTTCGTACCCAAGTTTTTTCAGCGCCCATACACACTGTACAGACGCATAGTCAAATTCTATCCCTTGACCGATACGTATTGGTCCGGAACCGAGTACCAGAATCCGGCCTTTACTCTCTGTACCGGATTCAACAAGGGACGCTTCCCGGGATTTCAAAAAACTTTCAGCTTCATTTTCTGCATCATATCCGGCATAGAAATACGGTGTCTCTGCATTGAATTCCCCGGCGCACGTATCAACCATTTTATAACAAGCAGGAATATGGGCAAGACGACCGGCACTCCGGGCTTCCTGCGCCGCAGTTTCTTCTGTCAGCACACCAGACGCACCGGGAATGTGCACACCGGACAACTCCTGGATAACCGTATCCGGGTAGCCTAATTTTTTCATTTCCAGATACAATTCCGGAGTCAATGTTTCATTTCCGACTTTTACGGCTTCCAGCTTCTTTTCCGCAGATGCCAGTACCAGCAGTTTTGCCAGGAACCATTTGTCAATCCGGGTGATTTCATAAATTTTATCGATAGACAGCAGACCGCGATACAACGCTTCAAATACAGCAAACAGGCGTTGATCCGTACATTCCCCTACCCGGCGGATAATCTGCTCCGGGGATTCTTCCATAAAAGCCGGTAAGCGGCACCGTGACACGGAAATTTCCGCACCCCGGACAGCCTTCATCAGTGCCTGCTCAAAAGAAACACCGATAGCCATAACTTCACCGGTCGCTTTCATCTGAGTGCCAAGAGTCCGCTTTGCATATACAAATTTATCAAAGGGCCATTTCGGGAATTTTACTACCACGTAGTCAATCGTGGGTTCAAAGCATGCAGCTGTCTTTTTTGTTACCGCATTCGGGATTTCATCAAGATTAAAACCAATGGCTATCAAAGCGGCAACTTTTGCAATGGGATACCCCGTTGCTTTGGATGCTAATGCCGATGAACGGGAAACCCGGGGATTTACTTCAATAACAGCATACTCAAAACTCTCCGGTTTCAAAGCGAACTGACAGTTACAGCCACCTTCTATCTTTAGCGCAGAAATAATATTCAATGCGGCAGACCGGAGCATTTGGTATTCCTTATCTGCAAGAGTGACAGCCGGGGCGATAACAATACTGTCACCCGTATGGACACCGACCGGATCAAAGTTTTCCATGGAACAAACCGTGATTACATTACCTGCACTGTCACGGATTACTTCAAATTCTATTTCTTTCCAGCCTGAAATACATTTTTCCACCAGAATCTGGTGAATTGGAGAGCGGTGCAAACCGTTCTGGGCAATTTCCCGTAACTCATCTTCTGAACGGGCGATTCCTCCACCGGTACCACCCAACGTAAATGCTGGACGGACAATTACCGGATAGCAGATTTCTTCGGCAAACTCCAATGCGCTGTCCAAGTCAGTTACAACTTTGGACGGAATGCACGGCTCGCCGATAGATTCCATTGTATCTTTGAACAGCTGTCTGTCTTCCGCTTTATCTATTGTATCGGGGCGGGCTCCCAACAGCTGGACACCATGTTCCGCCAGAAACCCCTCTTTTGCCAGCTGCATAGATAAGGTTAAGCCGGTCTGTCCTCCCAGCGTAGACAGCAGGCTGTCAGGTTTTTCTTTTTCTATGATACGTTTGATTGTTTCCGGAATCAGCGGTTCAATATAGATGGCATCAGCCATTGTGTGGTCTGTCATCAGCGTGGCAGGATTGGAGTTTACCAATACAACTTCCAACCCCTGTTCTTTTAACGCCTTGCATGCCTGGGTTCCCGCATAATCGAATTCCGCAGCCTGACCAATAACAATCGGACCGGAACCGATAACCATCACTTTATGTATATTAGGATTTAACGGCATAACGCACTCCTCAAATCAGGATTAATACCGGACTGAATTAATCAGCCCGATAAAACGGTCAAAAAGGAAACCGGTGTCCAGCGGACCACCGGACGCTTCCGGATGGAACTGAACCGAAAATCCGGGAAAATCCGTATAGGTGATACCTTCGCAGGTTCCGTCATTGACGTTGACAAAGGATAATTCCGCATCATCCGGCAGTGAACCGGAAACAACCGCATACCCGTGATTCTGGCTGGTAATATACACTCTGCCGGAATCCATGTCCTTTACCGGCTGGTTTTCCCCCCGGTGCCCATATTTAAGCTTTTCTGTCTGCGCACCCCGGGCAAGCGCCATCAATTGATGACCAAGACAAATACCAAACAACGGTGTACCGGTTTCTGATAATTTCCGTATTTCTTCGATAATTTGAGGATTATCCATCGGATCGCCGGGACCATTTGACAGCATAACGCCATCCGGATTTTGTGCCAGAATCTCATCACAAGTTGCTGCAGAAGATACTGTCACCACATCGACACCCCGCTTGAGCAACTCCCGGCGGATATTAGCCTTTGCCCCGAAATCCCACAATACTACTTTTTTACCTTTTCCTTCCCGGGCGGCCTCTTCAGGGTTATTGATTTTTAACCCGTCGGCAGTAACCGGAACAGCCCGGTATGCGGCAGATTCTGCAAAAACCCGGTCTGCCGTTTTATCCACTGCAGCGGCACTGCCGGAAACAGAAGCTACTGCATTTTCCACTTTAAAATCCCTGATTTCTTCCATAAGACGGATACGTCCGGCATGGGCAACAAGACCAGCTCTGATTTGAAGATCCCGGATTTCATCCGCAGCCTGCACATCCTGTTCCGGATCTCCGCTAAAAGTTATCAACCGGGCATTCATAACTCCGGATTCCCGGATAATTTTTGTCAGCGCCCGGGTATCCACATCGTATACACCGATTACACCCTGCTCTTTAAGCAATGCATCCAACGTACCGCCACAGCGGAAATTTGACGGAAACTCACACCAATTACGGACAATATAGCCGGTCAAATGCAGTTTCCCGCTTTCATAATCTGCTGGAATTACACCATAATTTCCAATCAAGGGAAACGTCTGAAGAACAATCTGTCCATAATAACTGGGATCAGTAAGGGTTTCCAGATAGCCGGTCATTCCGGTGGTGAACACAACTTCTCCGGTTACGCAACCAGCGGCACCGAAACTTTTTCCTTCAAAAACCTGCCCATTGGCAAGCACAATATATGCTTTAGTATCCATACTAAAGCCATATTATACAGCATTCTTTAAAAAAATATAAGGGGAAACATACTGTTTCCCGTACTTTATAGAAAATAATTGAAAAATTTTCTGATTGCTGACAGGAAACCGGCTGAACAGAAATTTGACGATTATACTGTCGCACTGTCAATGTATTTTTCCATAGTATTTGATACTTACACAAAAATACCCGTTAGTTCCAAAAATTGTCACCTTGTTCCTGTACATGAATTTTGTAAACCTTCATAAAATGTTTTGCCAAAGGTCATTTTCAGAATTTGATACCGGTCCCGGAAAATCTCCATAACAAAATATCCGGCACCGAAATATACTGAATATTACCAGCCGTACCGGAAATTTTGCAGCTAAAAAAATGGCTTTCCGTATTCTCCCCGGAAAGCCGTTTTAGAAAAAAACTCTTGCTTACAGTTTAATCTGGTATCCGGCAGAGAATGTCAATGCCCTGCGGGTCATAGCTTCCTGACCTTCAACTTTTACCTTGTTGAAATCAGTAGTATAGCGGAGATCACCCACAATAGCACCCGGTCCAAGAGGATATGCAACCGCAGCACCGGCGGTCAGTCCGAACAAAACTTTGCTGTCAATATCCCATTTTTCTGTTACATCATAACTAATATCAGAAGAAACACTTTGTTCCACCTTTGCCTTTCCCAGCGGGAAAGACAGGTTCGGACCGGCAAGCAGGGTAATAGTCACCGGACCCGCTGCCAGATCATAAGTTACCAGCACCGGCAGTTCCAGAGATGTATAAGTACCCTTCGTAGAAAAAGAATATCCCGTTTCAGATACTTCTGCTGAAAATCCATTATTTGCCATAATACCCACATCCGCCTGAAATCCTAATGCCGGCAGGGACGGAAGATTGTAGCGGACAAACAGGGATCCGCCACCGCCTACCAACAATCCGGTATCCACATCCATGCCAACAAACATAGCTTTTTCCACGCTAGTACCTACATTCAATGCCAGAGTACCTTTACCGCCAACTGTAATCTGCGCAGAAAGGGCAGATACCAGAACAACACCAGCCGCAACGACTGCCAATAGTTTTTTCATACAAAAACTCCCTTGTGCCTCAGCACTTATATTTTCTCTCTCCGTTTCTATTAAAGCCGCCAGCAAAAGCCACTGTGGAGAATACAATTCTTTTGCCCGCTGTAATCCAAAACTCTATAAAGCACGGTTTCTGTTCCCGTTTATTGTCTGCCGTTTTGCATCTGTATCCGCTAACGAACACCCGCTTATCCGACAGGTGATGACCTGTAAAACAAACAGCCCTGAAATAACCCGGAACACACTGGATACTCCGGTTCCTTTGTATTAGTCTACCCCCCCCCCATGTTTTTTGTCAAGTCCTTTTTTTCATTTTTTTGCTTGCAAGAAAATCTGCTAGGCGATATGATAGCCGCGGAGGAATTTTATGGTTTTAGATGAAAATAATGACTTTATCCGGTGGGAAAAAAAATTTGAACTGGGAATCCCCAGTATTGATGCCCAACATCAACAACTGGTTCATTTATGCAACGACTTGTATCAGGTTGTTGTCCGGAATAAATACCGGGCAACCATTCCCGGATGGCAGGAAGCTTTATCTGATGCACTCCGGGAAACAGTAAATTATATAAAAACACATTTTTCTGATGAAGAAAAACTATTGGCGGCTGTAGGCTATGAGGGATTAGAGCAACAAAAAAGCCAACATCGGGGTTTTACAGCAAAAATCACTGAAACCCTGAAAACATTCAACGAGGCCCAATTTCAAGATGCAATGGATTTTGTTAAATTTTTGTATGACTGGATTCTGCAGCATATTGCCATATCAGACAAGCAATATGTTCCCGCCGTTCTTGAATATCTAAAAAAACGCCCGCAACAGTAAAATTTCAAAAAACATTCTCCTAAGATAAATTTTTTAAAAAATATTGGAATTCTATATTTTTGCATTACCATTTATCTTAGGGGAAAAAATGAAAAAAACAGAGACAATTGAATATATCCGGTGGGAAAAGAGATTTGAACTAGGTATTCCGTATCTTGATGCCCAGCACCATCAATTAGTTGCTATATGTAATGAGCTGTATCAGACAATTGTTATCAATAAATCTCGGACAGATACTCCCAGTTGGCAGCAATCTCTATCCATAGCAATCCGGAAAACAGTTGAATATATCAAGAAACACTTTACAGACGAAGAAAAACTAATGATAACTATAGGTTATAAAGATTTTTCTGTACATAAATCTCGCCACC
Source organism: uncultured Treponema sp. (assembly GCA_944389965.1). Classification (GTDB taxonomy): domain Bacteria; phylum Spirochaetota; class Spirochaetia; order Treponematales; family Treponemataceae; genus Treponema_F. The sequence goes on along the minus strand of CALXOI010000003.1, from coordinate 24,102 downwards.
AGGAATTTATCATTAAAGTTTCTGATTTATTGGTAATGTTTGATTATCTTGCATATCAGGATGTAATGGATTTTATAAAATTCTTATATACGTGGACGTTAGAACATATTGCCGTGGAAGATAAACAGTTTGTACCAGCTGTTTTTAAATACCTCCAGGAACAGCAGGCAAAGTTAACTACAGTTATGTTTTCTGCCGTTTACCCAACCAGGGATTTTTCTGCCATATAATGACAGTACTTTAACCAGCCGGATATCCCGCAACACACAGCAATTGCGGCTACAACAGTGGTTGCGGCTGTAGAAAATAAAAGAGAACGGGGCACGCCGGAATTTCCCGGAAACGCCTACCGTATACAGGAATAAGCTGCCGGACAGCGGAACAAGCAGACAAACGGCGGCATCCGGCAGTTACAAAACACAGAACCGTTACCGGATAACCCTGTTCATCCCGCCGGAAATACCGGCCGGGTGCGGTTTATGGTATGTCTCCGCCCACCCGGTGGAACCGGGTCGTTTCCGGAATCAGTCCTGGGACCATAGTTATACACAATTCCTCGCCGGTAATCTGCCATAAAAACGTCTGCACAGCTGAACCGACAGAGCCATCCACCGCAGCATATTCTTCAAACGGAACAGTATCCCCTGACGGAAGCACAACGTCTTTGCTGTAAATTTTTAATTCATCTGCGGATGCCTGATATATTCCTTTAATAACGAGTATTCTATCAAAATACTGCCGTAAATCCGCTTCAGGAACAGAGACCTTATCTTCTTCCGGACAAAAAGACTGAAACCGGTATTCAATCTGTGCCTGATATGCTCCATCTGGAAAAAATGTCTGGGTTGTTATTATTTCAAAATACGCAGTTCCAAAAATATCGTCCGGAGATTCCGGATTACGGGCAAGCCGGCTTTCAGCAAGCTGGATCCGTTCCCAGGTACCCAAAAACTGTTCGTTATATACCGGCTCAGCTTTAAACCGGGCTGTATCATGTTTTTCACAACCGGCAAGACAAAACAAAATTATGCTGATAAAAAATATTTTCTTCGGTATATTCATAGTAATATCAACCTGACATCATCAAGCTGACTGTTAAAACTGTCTATCTTATCAAGAACAACTGTTTTACCGTCATATTCAAGCTGTATTTGTACGGGTTTTCCTGAATCCAGAATTCCATATATATCTTCTTTGCTGAAAGAAACAGAATACCGGATAATAAATTTTTTCCCGGAGGGCTTTTTAAACAACAGGATTTTATCTGCTACCGGAATATAGCTTTTATCTGCAATCAACTTTATTTCAATATTTTCCGCAACGGGAATATCTGTCTTATCCAACTCTAATGAATAATTGAAAACCGGATTTTCGGAAATTACGCTATCTGCAACAGAGATTGTCATATCAAAAGAAATTTTTTGAACAGCAAAATCTGTAATTTTCGTTTCAGTCGGCCGGATAAACAGCAACTGACCGCCATCAGCAGCGGGGAGTGTGTATAAATCCGGAGATGAAGTACAGCAACAGAGGAAAAAAGCAGATAAACTAATAAAAAAGAAATTCCTACACCACACCATCATTATTTTCCAAAACATCTACTGGGTTGGTTTTACCCAGTAGATGTTTTAATTTATTCACCATTTACAATAGTTGTTTTAGTTACCCAAAAACAGTACCATCCATATTTTACATCAACAACAGAAATTTTTGTAATTCCTCCATTCCGTGCTGCTTTTTGGATACTCATATCAGCTGGATTAGATAAAGGTATTATTCCAAACAAGTAATTAACAGATGATTCTCCGACTTTTGAACCGACCGGGTTTGAAGTTGCGGTACCCGGTGAAATACTGGTACATCCTGCAAGAACAATCAAACCTGCCAATGCACATACAACAAAAAGTTTTTTCATAAAAATCCTCCATAAAAATTTTGTCTTATTAGAAATGATTATACCCCCCCCCCCCATAAATTTTGTCAAGCAAATTCTTTTTTTTAATAAGCAAAATATACACGAGCCACATATATAAGGCAGCATATAATTTGAAAAGAAGGAGAATTGAAGAAAAAAATATTTATTTTCCAAAAAGCGTCTGCCGGACAGAAAAATAAATGATAATATCAAGAGTTCACAAAAATACGGGACCTTTACGGCTAATCCCGTTTATTCGGCAGGATATGATCCAACAACACATATCTGTATGTCCGACAGAACAGAATCTTCCCCTGCCCCTGCCTTCCAAAAAAAGTTTCCGTATTTTGTACGGAAACCTTCTTAATCACCTGTAACACGTATAAAAAACTTACCGGAAATTTTATACCGGATACCGCAACAGCGGTACGCAGGATACCACTTCTCCGGAAATGGCAACCGTACCGGAAAGAAGATTCCCGGTACTCCAACTGCCGGAATTATAATGATGTACCCTGGGCACTGGCCGCTACACCATACAATGGCTTGATTTCTTTTCTAAACACAATACGCATATAGTTAGAACACAGCAACAGAGAAACAATTTCCGCAATCGGGAATGCCCACCAAATCAATTCAAGCCGGCCGGTTAATGACAAAAGATACGCCACCGGCAGAATCACCACCAACTGACGGATCATTGACACAGACAAGCTTAAAAAACCATGGGAAAAAGCCTGCAAAACCGATGTCGTTATGATACTAAACCCGGCGAATAAAAAACTGATGCTGATAATCCGCAGTGCAGGAATACCGATACTTGTCATATTTTCCGATGCCTTAAAAATTGCAAGCAGCTGGCGCGGAAAAATCCAGAATACCAAAATGCCAAGCAGCATAATTGCCGTCGCATATATTGCGCTCAATTGTATCGTCTTGATAATCCGGTCCGGTTTACGGGCCCCTAAATTATAAGCAAGAATCGGAACCATTCCGTTATTCAATCCAAAAACCGGCATAAAGATAAAACTTTGCAGTTTAAAGTATACTCCAAAAACTGTGGCTGCCGTTGTAGAAAATGCGATAAGGATTTTATTAATCCCAAAAGTCATTATGGATCCGATTGCCGCCAAAATAATGGATGGGACACCTACTAGATAAATAGTACGGATAATGAATGCATCCGGTCTGAATCGACGCATAGTGACATGAATTTCTTTATTACGGGTTCGGTTAAAAATAAAACCTAAGATTGCCGCAACAATCTGCCCCAATACGGTCGCAGCGGCTGCACCGGCAACTCCCATTTTCGGAAAACCTAACAAACCGAAAATAAAAATAGGATCAAAAATAATATTGATAATTGCTCCTGTTCCTTGGGTAATCATTGTATAAAAAGTTTTACCAGTAGACTGAAGCAACCGCTCTCCCGTTATCTGAAACATCATTCCAAAAGAAAAAACCGTGCAGATTATTAAATACTGAGCTCCGGCGTCCACAATTTCCGCTACATCTGTCTGAATGGCAAAAAAAGTACGGGAAAATGAAATACCTAACACAGCAAATACAATATAACTGCAAAATGCCAAAAAAATAGCATTATTGGCTGTTTTATTTGCCCGTTCATAATTTTTTTCTCCCAGACTTTTCGATAACAGAGCATTAATACCGACACCAGTACCCGTCGCAACAGAAATCATCAAATTCTGGGCAGGGAACGCCAAGGAAACAGCTGTCAATGCATTTTCGCTCAGTCGGGCAACAAACATACTGTCAACAATATTATAGAGCGCCTGCACCAGCATGGAAATAACCATTGGAATTGACATGGTTACTAACAGGCGGTTAACCGGCATTACACCCATTTTATTTTCACTCATTGACAGCACCTCCTTGTGCAGCAACTGCAATCAATTGGACTGCATTTTCAAGCCCAAGCGAACTGTTAACCATCAAATGATAATTACGGCGGTCTCCCCAACGGATGTCGGCAAAAGAATTATAATAAGAAGCCCGTTGCTTATCTCGTTTCGCCAGATATGATTCCGGATCATCAACCTGTTCATGATATTCATTCAAAATACGCCGGATTCTATCTTCTTTAGGGGCATAGACGAAAACACGCAAACAATCCAGCCTGTCCCGCAGGACATAATCCCCACCCCGCCCGACAATAATGCAGGGACTTTCCGCTGCAAGCGTTTTGATAACCTGTGACTGGGCAAGAAAAACCTGATCTACAATTGAAACATTGGCACTGCTTAAATACAGATTGTACAAAAAATTACCGGAAGAGCGTTTTTCGATTTCTTCCATAAATTCTGGTGATAATCCACACTCCTGCGCAGCAATATCAATAACAGTTTTATCATACACGGGAACATTCAACTGTTTAGACAACTTATGGGCTATAACCCTGCCTCCAGAACCATGTTCCCGGGCAATTGTAATAATTGGATATTTCATTATATACCTCACAATAGTTTCTATAGAAACTATTTTATAAAGACAAATAATACCTAAATTCAAAATATATATCAACCGGTATAAAATCAGAAGTATTTGACTTATTTACCACGGAAGTATACAGTTAAGTAACCGGAAGAAGCGGAGGAGCTATGTCTTCGGAAGAAACTGATATTCTTAAAATGATTTCTATCATTTACCGTAAAACGCAAATGTATTTGAATGAACAGATGGCTGTTTTCAATCTGTCCGGAGGTCTTGCCCCGTTTCTGATGACTATCTGTGAAAACCGGCGGATGGTTCAGAACCAGATTGGAGAAATGCTGGATATCAGCAAAGGGACTGTCGCAAAATCCCTGGCAAAACTGGAAGAACTGGAATACATTGTACGAACAACAAATGGTTCTGATAACAGGATCTTTGTTGTAGAGCCAACCCCAAAAGCGTTGGAAATTTATCCGAAACTGCGGCAACTGGGCATAACCTGGACACAACAGATTTCTGCCGGATTAACAGCCGAACAACAGGTACAATTATTCCATCTGCTGGATAAAAGCAGCCGAAATGCTTGTGCATATTTTGACAACCGGGAATAAAAATACAACATTTTCATCGGTACAAAAAACAAAAGATTCCAGCTGCTAAAAAACCTGACTGTCCACAGCAAACCGGCTGTCTGCCGGGATAAGAATTCCGGCTGTCAAAGACCCTGCCTGTCCCACACGATCCGGCTGTCTGCCGGATATTGCACCGTTTTTTCAGGATTAAATGCTTACGGCTGACTCCACAGATAAAATTCGCCTGCTTGACTTTATTACTTCATATTCTTATCTTGTTTTCAACAGAGGAATATCATGACACTGAGCGAACTGCAACCCGGACAATCAGCTTTAATCACAACCGTCGGAGGAACCGGTTCTCTCCGGCAACATTTTCTGGATATGGGTGTTCTGCCCGGCGCAGTAATCACACTGGAAAAATTTGCTCCGCTGGGAGATCCCATGGAACTGCGTATCCATGACTACCAGTTGACGCTGCGACTGGAAGACGCAAAAAATATCCAGGTAGTTTTTCAAGAATCAGCTGAAACAGAACCAACCGTAAACACAACCGGTAATACAAAAAATATAAAAGAAAAAGGTTCTTCTATAGAACATCCCGGGTTAGGCGAAGGCGGGCGTTATCATAGCAAAATTTCAGAAAATCCACTGCCAAAAGATACGGTTCTCACTTTTGCTTTGGCAGGTAACCAGAACTGCGGTAAAACAACGTTGTTCAATCAGCTGACCGGTTCAAACCAGCATGTCGGTAACTTTCCCGGTGTTACAGTCGACCGGAAAAGCGGCGCCATCAAAGGGTTTCCCCGGACACAGGTTACGGATTTACCGGGTATTTATTCCCTTTCACCGTATACAAATGAAGAAATTGTTTCCCGAAGGTTCATTCTGGATGAAAAACCAACCGGTATTATCAATATTGTCGACGCAACAAATATTGAACGGAACTTGTATCTGACCATGCAATTGATGGAACTGGACGTCCCCATGGTTCTGGCGTTAAATATGATGGATGAAGTCAGAGGCAACGGAGGTGCAGTTCATATCAATGAAATGGAAGACATTTTGGGTATTCCAGTCATACCGATTTCTGCTGCCCGGAATGAGGGTATTTCCGAACTGGTTAATCATGCGGTTCATATTGCCCAGTACCAGGAAAAACCAGGCAGAACTGATTTCTGTGGTTCCGATGATAACGGAGGGGCAGTACACCGTTGTCTCCATGGCATTATGAATCTGATAGAAGATCATGCTGCCCAAGCTTGTATCCCAATCCGGTTTGCCGCCACTAAATTGGTAGAAGGAGATCCACATATTCTGGATGCGCTTCATTTATCCCAAAATGAGCAGGAAATGCTGGAACATATTATCTGCCAGATGGAAGAAGAACGGGGACTGGACCGGGCGGCAGCAATTGCTGATATGCGGTTTGCGTTTATCACGCGGCTGGTAAAAAAAACAGTTGTTAAGCCTAAAGAAAGCCGGGAACGGGAACGAAGCCGGCATATTGACCGTATCCTCACCGGCAAGTATACCGCTTTGCCGGCTTTTGCCGGAATTATGGCATTAATTTTTTACCTGACATTTTCCGTGTTGGGTACCCGGCTGCAGGAATTGCTGGAAACCGGCATTACAGCTCTCGCTAGTAGTATTGATTCCGCCCTGACAAAACTCCACGTTAATCCGGTTCTGCAATCACTGGTATCAGATGGAATTTTTGCCGGTGTTGGCAGCGTACTGAGTTTTCTGCCAATTATTGTTATCCTGTTTTTCTTTTTGTCCCTGCTGGAAGACACCGGTTACATGGCCAGGGTTGCTTTTGTCATGGACAAGCTGTTGCGGAAAATCGGACTGTCCGGACGGAGCATTGTTCCTATGTTGATTGGCTTCGGGTGTACGGTTCCGGGAGTTATGGCAAGCCGCACACTGCCTTCAGAGCGAGACAGAAAAATGACTATTCTGTTGACGCCATTTATGAGCTGCACAGCAAAACTACCCGTTTACGGATTTTTTACTGCGGCGTTTTTTCCTGAACACGCTGCATTAATCATGATTGGTCTGTACTTTGGCGGAATTGCCGTTGCACTAATTGCTGCAATCATATTCAAACAGACATTATTTACCGGTAATGCAGTGCCGTTTGTAATGGAACTGCCCAATTACCGTATGCCCGGAATAAAAAATGTTGCCCAGCTTTTATGGGAAAAAGCACAGGACTTTTTACAGCGGGCATTTACCGTTATTTTTATTGCGTCAATTATAATCTGGTTTTTGCAGACATTTGACTTCCGGCTGAATGTTGTTACGGATTCAAAAGCAAGCATACTGGCAGTTATTTCTGGAGCCCTCGCTCCGGTTTTTGCTCCTTTGGGTTTTGGCGACTGGAGAATTTCCACTGCATTGATTGCCGGCTTTATGGCAAAAGAGAGTGTTGTTTCCACTTTATCCGTTTTATTTGGAAATACCGCAGAATTGATTTCGCTTATCACACCGGCAGCGGCAGCGGCACTTCTTGTTTTCTGTCTGCTGTACACACCTTGTGTGGCTGCAATCGCAGCAATACGGCGGGAACTGGGATTAAAATGGGCAGCGGCAGTAGTTGCAGGACAATGTATTACCGCCTGGATTTGTGCTGGTTGTGTTTATATAATCACCCGGATGTGTATGTAAGATTCTGTCCGCTTTCAAAGAATCAGCATAATAGACAATTCATCTTTGTTTCAGTATAATAGAAAAACATTGTTATAGAGGTGTCTTATGCCCAAAATAGAAGTAAACGAAAAACTTTTTTTCAATCTTTTAGGAAAACACTACGATTATGATACACTGGAAGACCGGCTTACCTGTGGAAAAGCTGAACTGGATGAAAAACCGGATACAACACTGCCGGAAGACCAGCGTGTAATAAAAATAGAGCTGAACGATACAAACCGTCCTGATTTATGGTCAACAGGTGGTATTGCCCGGCAACTGCGGTTGCACAGCGGCGGAACCTGTTACGATTACAATACATTCCTTTCCAAATCGGGTGCATTGGTAGACTGCAAGAACAGAACGGTCACAGTTGATCCGGGACTGGAACACATCCGTCCGTACATGACGGCTTTTGTCATTTCCGGTAAACCAATCGATGAACCGATGCTGCTGGATATTATTCAGACACAGGAAAAACTCTGCTGGAATTTCGGGCGCAAACGCAGATCCGTATCCATGGGTGTATACCGTTCCGCCATGATAAAATGGCCGGTACATTACACAGCAGTAGACCCAGACACAACATCCTTTGTTCCTTTACAGTGTGAAACACCGATGACATGCCGGCAGATTCTCACCGATCATCCGAAAGGTAAAGAATACGGCTGGATTCTCAAAGATGCAAAAAAATTTCCGCTTCTGAAAGATGATAAAGATGAAATCATGTCCATGGCTCCAATCATCAACAGTGCGACACTGGGAGCCGTCAAAGTCGGAGACTCAGATTTACTGGTGGAAATGACGGGAACAGATATTGTATCCCTGCTGCTGTCCACCAATATTGTTGCCTGTGATTTTGCCGATGCCGGATATACCATTCTTCCCTGTAAAGTTGAACATCCGTACGATACCGGTTTCGGTAAGACGATTGTCGCCCCTTATTATTTTCAAAAACCAACCCAGGCTTCATTACAATCAATAAACAAACTGTTGGGCAGCAACCTTTCTGCGGAAGATGTTTGTAAAGCACTGGAGCGGATGGGTAATACCGTAACTGTGTCAGAAGAAAACACGGGTAATCCGCAGTTTTCTGTGCAGCCGGCACCATACCGGAATGACTTTCTTCATGAAGTAGATGTTATTGAAGACGTTATGATGGGAATGGAACTGTCTGCTTTTCCACCGGAAAAACCACGGGACTTTACAATCGGCCGGTTATCTCCGGTTACAACTTTCAGCCGGAAAGCAAAATCTTTAATGGTGGGATTAGGCTACCAGGAAATGATTTTCAATTATCTCGGTTCAAAGCGGGATTATATTGATAAAATGAATATTGACAGTAGTCATGTCATTGAAATTTCCAACCCGATGAGTGAAAACTACCAGTTTGTCCGCCCGTCAATCATCCCGTCATTGCTGGGTGCGGAATCCGGCTCCGGTAATGCTGTGTATCCACATAAAATATTTGAAATCGGAAAAATTGCATATCTTTGTGACGAAGAAGTAACCGGAACCAGAACCCGCCAAAGTCTGGGCTTTTTAACAGCGGCTGGTGATGCTAACTTTAATACAGCTGCCAGCGAAGTGGCAACTTTACTGTATTTTTTGGATCATGAATATTCTGTTGCAGAATCTGATGATCCACGGTTTATTCCCGGCAGACAGGCACAATTGTTATTAAACGGAAAACCGGTAGGTATTTTTGGTGAAATACATCCGTCTGTCCTGGAAAACTGGGCTGTCAGTGTCCCTTGCGTTGCCGGAGAACTTGATATAGAATCGCTCATGTAAGATCTACCGGCTCTATCTAATAGAGCCGGCGTTTATTAGAACAAGCGATACTTCCCAGCATTATCCATGGAGATATCGCACCATTTACAAATAGATGTCATTGTAAATGCAGTAAATGACACCTTGTTTGACAGTGGTATAGACGTTGCATTTTATACAGCTACCGGTTCGGGGTACAGGAAGAATGTAAAACACTCCATAACTATATCACTGTTTGTTCCAAAATGACCGGATATAATCCGCTTGCTGTCATGTAAGACCGTTTACTGGAAGGATATTACAGAAAATCAGAAAACTTTTGGCAAGCTGTTACCGGTCTGCACTGTTGCTGGCTATTGATTACGACTGTAAACCTATTCTTTTTCCAGTAAGATCCGCCGGTGTATACGGATATCCTAAAAAATCTGCTTTGGATATAGCGGTGTACACCATACAGGCATTCATCCAAAAATACAGTTTAGCTGTAGATATTGTCATATTTGATACGGAATTGGCAGCGATAAGCAATAAATATTATACAGAAATAGTTTCTTTAAAAATATAAAACGCCGTTGTAAAAAATATTGAAATTGTCGGGAAAAGTTCCCTCGCGGAAAAACCAGCCCCCGTTGTACCACACGGACGCACTTACAAAAGTTATATATTTTACTGCAACCCATACTTTCCCGTGCAGGGAATTTGTATTCTGACAACAAATTAAAGCAGATACGCCCCTGCACCGGTGAAAGTTGTTTTTTCACTGTTATTTTACCACATTCCAAATAGTCAGGGATGTTACAATCAACGACAGAAATGTTGTAACAACCGGCGCATACTGATTAAAATAATATGTAAAACTGTTTGTCTTTGCATTGATAATACATTCCGGAGTAATAATATCGTTTTTTGAAAGTTCTTTACCGTTTATATCCAAGATAGTAACAGCGTTTCCAGAATTCTCGGAACGGATAATTCCTCCGGCAAGACCAATATAATAATCATATGTCCTGTCAGGAATATATGGATATCTTCCCGGCGCAAAAACACTGCCGGTTACAGAAACAAAGTATTGTTTGAACGGAATCCGTAAAATATCATTTGGTTCAATTTTTATCTCTGAATAATAGCTGCTGTCATATAAAATCCGGCTGATATCTAACGGAATAATTTCAGAACCTCTTAGAACATATGCATTTTCTATATCAGATGTGCTGGTAAACCAATTTTCATTATTCTTGATAAAAAATGAATAATTTTCCCCGTAATTAAACTGAATGGAGAGCCGGGTTGAAGCGTCTAAAACAGTTCCGGCATCAGTACTTATCGCACCTTCCACAAAGACAACCGGTTTTAATACAGCAAAAGACGGTATATATACCGTATCAAATGCTTGCAGCTGATAATTATTATTAATATCTTTTTCTGACAGATATATTTTTTCTCCGGAATTATTTTGTATTTCTGTAATACGGGTTAATTCAATCCGACTACTATCAGCTTGTATTTCCAGTCCGTTACCATAGTAATTAATAAGCTCCTGAAGATTTTCATTTTCCAGCAACTCATATATTCCGGGGCGTTCCACAGCCCCTGAAATAAATACTTTTCTATCTGCACGGTTTACTGTAACAATATCGCCAGGTCGCAAATATGGATCCTGCGCCAAGGTCCCAAACCGGATCGACCGAAATAAATCATACGTCTGCTGTTTTCCGGTATTGGATGTAATAGTTACATTCCTTATAGAAGAATATTTTGTTAACAAAGGTTCAAGAATTTCTGATAACCTGGTCAATGACCATGCCGCAACTTCCGTCGTTTCCTTAACTTCACCTAAAACAACGACATTAAACACAGCCGGAACTGTCAGCACAAATTGGACACCGCTCAACGGATAATTTTTTGTTACAATATCCTCTACCTGTTTTTTGAGGGTTACAAAAGTCATATCGGAAACATCAAGAACGGCCAGATTTGAAACCCGGATTTTATATGTTGAATCAACAATGATTTTATATGATACTGCTGTCGTTCCGGCAGCATAATTCAGAGAATAAATATCTCCCGCTGTAACTTTATAATCAGGATTTGCCATTGCGGTCTGAGGGGAAATAATTTTTCCGGATACATCCAATGTATCAGAATTGGAACTATTGGTTGCCTCGTTTTCCGCTGTTAAGTTTTCTGCTGTTGAGTTTTTCTGTTGATACAGAGAATCCTGCAGACTATTCAAATTCGTGGAACCAACCGTTTGACCAAACAGACCAGCCGCAGTAATAAAAAACATAACTTTACAAAAAAACTGCTTCATAAAACTCCTGTTGTACAACATCATTATGCATGATATAACTTGAGTGTCAATGCTCGTCTGATTTGATAATATCCTGAATAACAGCTCCTGCCATCACAAAACCGGCAACAGCAGGAACATAAGAAATACTGGCCGGAACCCGTTTATCCGCAACCGGAAAAGATGGATTCATAACCGGCACTTCCCGGGAAAAAACAACTTTCAAAGACGGAATTCCCCGCTTTTTTAATTCCCTGCGCATAACTCGTGCAAGGGGACATGTATTTGTACTATTAATATCCGTAACAGTAAACTGCGTCGCATCCATTTTGTTACCGGTTCCCATTGCACTGATTACCGGAATTCCCAGACGGAATCCGGTTTCTGCCAACAACAACTTACCGGTTACGGAATCTATAGCATCAGCAATATAGGTACACGCTGAAAAATCAACCAACCCGGTTGTTTCTTTGCTAAAAAAAACGGTACTGGTAATAATCCTTGCTGCCGGATTGATGTCCCGGATACGTTCTGCCGCAACATCTGTCTTATACCGTCCGATAGTTGAGTACAAAGCCAGATTCTGCCGGTTGATATTGCTTTCAGTAATACGGTCACTGTCAATCAGCAGGAACTGCTCCACACCGGCCCTGGCAAGTGCTTCAACGACAAAAGAGCCGACTCCCCCTAAACCAACGACAGCAATCCGTGCCTGCCGCAGTTTTTCAAGGGCAGCATCACCGATAAGCTGACGGGTCCGGGTATGTCTGCCATCATACAATCCAGATCCGGGCAACGAACTATTCTGGGGACTTATTTCCAGTGTATTCCTGGTTCCGTCTGCACCGGAAACAGAAACAACCGGGGATGGCGGTATTTTTCCGTCAGTTTTCATCATGCAATAGATTCCTTGCCGGAAAGAACTGTATCTGCAAATGCTGTTAATACCGTAATTTCTTCTTCAAAAAGCTTGATACCGGATTTCCAGAATTCTTCCGTCTCAATATCAAAACCTGCTTTCCGGCAAATTTCTTCACAGGAATAAGAACCGGTATCCTGCAGGATGGAACGATACACATCTGCAAAAGAATCCCCTTCTGCTTCATACCGGGCATATAATCCCAACGCAAACAGCAAGCCGAATGCATATGGGAAATTGTAAAAATCCAAAGACGGACTGTAATAATGACTTTTCACTGCCCACATATATTCATGCCGTTCTTCGGATAACCCATCCCCATACGTTTTTTCCTGTGCTTCAGCCATCATGTTGCAGAAGCCTGATGCCGGAATTGAATCCTTATCCCGGGCTGCAAAAACACTGCGCTCAAAATAAAACCTGCACAGAATATCTACCAACACCTGACAGCTGTCCTGCAGATGGGTTTCCACCAGCCGGATAGTTTCTGCCCCGGAAGCTTGTTTCAGAATATCCTTCATTACAATCGTTTCTGCAAAGGTACTGGCTGTTTCTGCAAGCGTCATAGGATAATGGGTCACATAATAATCCATCCCGGCAATACAGTGGTGATGGTATGCATGCCCAAGTTCATGGGCAAGGGTGATTACATCGGAAAAACTACCGGTAAAGTTAGACAATACCCGGGATTCTTTTTGCGCAGGGAAATCAATACAGTATGCACCGCCGACTTTTCCTTTCCGTACCTGTGCATCAATCCATTGATTCTGAAACGCAAGTTCTGCAAACCGCCCCATATCCGGGGCAAAACGGGAAAATTTATCTATAATATAGGAACGGGCTTCCGCAAAAGACCATACTTTTTCAGAACTATCAACAACAGCCCCGGAACCGGAAAAACCGTTTTCTGCCCCACGTGCACCTGTTACCGGAGATCCTGCTGTCCCAACAAGGGACTGCCCCGGATTTGTATTACTTTTACCCGCCGTTCCGGCAGAAAACAAAATACCGGGTAACGGTGCAAATAAATCATAAAAAGCGCAGCCACCCGAATCAGATTCTGCCGCTACCGGTTTTCCGGCAGCAAGCGCTTCTCCGGCGGCAATCAACCGTCCTTTCAGTTTTAAATAAGACCGCCACATCGGCAGTGCGCTTTCCAAAGCAGATATGAGGCAATCCAATGTCCGGCGGCTCATACGGGCAGAGGCCAAAGCCCGATCCAGCGCATCCGTCCAGTTACGCCGCTGGTTCAGCGTAATTGTAGCTCCCTTTATATTATTCAATGCCGCTGCAAGAGGAATTTCTGCACTTTTCAGCAGTTTTTTTTCTGTCTCCCATGCCCGCCGCCGGACACTCCTATCCGGACTATACGCGGCATTTCTGATTTCATTAAATACCATGCCTGTATCAGAATCTGTCAGGTTGGAAATAATTTGTTCATGAAGCCGGGCCCAGGCTGCGCTGCCTGTCCGTTCCAAATCTGCCGCCAACTGTTCTTCCGGTAAGGACATCCGGTGACCGGCATCGGTGATTTCCTCTTTCAATACAAATTCATACCGGGAAAATTGTGGATAACTTGTGAAAAAAGTGGAAAAATCCTGTGCATAATGCGTGAGAACTGCCTGGAACCGGACTCCAATTCCACGGGATCTGACCGACAAATCCTCCAAATATGCGACTTGATTTACATACTCCGGATTTGTTGTATCCGTAGAATAAGAAGCGTATGCATATGCATTCAGGGATTCTTCCAGCGCACCATTTTTATTTGATACAACAAGATAATGTGCCAGCCACGCCCAAAAGTCCTGTTTCTGCGCCGATTCATTGTCCAGCAATGACTCCAATTTATCCATTCCGGTAATATAACCGGTAACAGCCTGCTTATAATCCGTTCCGTTGAAACCGGAATAAATACTGGAAAGATTCCACCGGGGAATATCTGTCGCAATACCCGTATTCATGCCCATACCTCCTTTTGTATTTCCTGTTTTGCCCGTTCCATTGCGGCAATAACCCGGTCGCACCATGCGTCAAATTCCGGATCTGCCGTCTGGCATTCAGGATGGGACAACACATACGCAACTGTTTCCCGGATACCCTGATCCATGCGTTTTTCCGCAGTAAAACCGGGAACCAGCCGTTTGAGTTTCGTATTGTCAAAAACGACAGAATTAGCTTTATCACCGGTCAGACTGCCGGTTAAATCATAATTGCTGACTGCAGCAAGAAAATCTGAAGGAACATAATAGGGCTTGAACGGAACACCAAGTGCATCTGCAATAGTCCGGTACAACTGGTTCCAGGTAACTGACTCATCAGAAGTAATATGTACGGCTTGTCCTACCGCATGAATATTCCCCATCAAACCAATAAACCCTCGGGCAAAATCACTGTTATGAGTCACCGTCCATAGCGATGTTCCGTCACCCTGAATAATAACGGGTTTTCCTTCTTGCATCCGCTTTAACACCTGATAGCTTCCCTTTGAACCGTGCACACCTAAGGGAACAGACCGTTCATCGTATGTGTGGCTGGGACGGACAACTGTAACCGGAAATCCGTTTTCCCGGTATAAACGGAATAAAAAATCTTCACAGGCAATTTTATTCCGGGAATACTCCCAGTAAGGATTTGCCAATGGAGTACTTTCGGTAATAAGATAATCTGCCGGCGGTTTTTGGTATGCGGAAGCAGAACTGATGTATATGAACTGAGAAACTTTGCCCTTCAGCAGCCGGTAATCCCGTTCAAGATGAGACGGAATAAAACCGATAAAATCCGCTGCCACATCAAAAGAAAGTCCCTCCAACGCAGACGAAACAGCTGCCTCATCATTGATGTCGGCAGTAATATACCGGGCATCACCCGGCAAGATGTGATTCCGGGAACCCCGGTTCAGCAAGTATAACTCGCAGCCGGTCTCCAGCAAACGGCGGGAAATTGCCGTGCTGATAGTACCGGTTCCTCCAATAAACAATACTTTCATAGTATCTCCCGGTAAATAAAAATTTTGAATAAAATCAACAACAACAGAAAAATCACATTCAATAGTGTAAAAAACCGGAAAAAAGCCCCACTGTCTGCATCCTTTGTCTTAGCATATAATTTAAAAGAAATCAGACTCGCCAAAGATGCAACCAAAGAACCCAACCCGCCGGTATTAACCCCCAAAAGCAGTTCCGTAATATTACCGGAAAACGGAAACAACATCAGCGTTGCAGGTACATTACTGATAACCTGGCTGACAATTACTGCAGCAGGAAAATCTGCCCCGGAAATTTTTTCCTGCAGGAAAACCCGTACCGGTTCAATTTCCGCAATGTTTCCGGTAAAAATAAAAAAACAGATAAATGTAAGCAGCAACATAAAATCTACGTTCCGCAAACTGGAACGGTCAAATATAACCGTAAACAGAAAAATTATCCCTGCGGTAACATATGCCGGAATCACATGAAGTACAGATCCCAATGAAAGTAAAAAAAGCAGCCCATATACCAGAGCTTTTCTTACCGGAACCGCATTTCCGGCGGAATTCCGGCAGACAGTATCCGCTGCAATTGTACCGGAAGACTTTGGGATACAGATGAAAACGGTAACGGCAAGAATAATTCCAGCAGCAGCCGTCAGCGGCAGCATAATCAGCAAAAACATTCCCAAAGAAACAGACATCTGGGCAAACAGAAACAGATTCTGGGGATTACCGATAGGTGTCAACATACTGCCGGTATTTGCCGCAATAGTCTGCAATACAATAACCCGAATCAATAAATTCTTCCGTTCTGTTCCCAACAGGGCAACCGAAAAAGGCACAAATGTGAGTAATGCCACGTCATTCGTTATCAGCATACTGGTAAAAAAACATAAATATATAAGGACTGCTGCCAAAGTCCGGTCTCCGGAAGCCGCCCGGCAGACAACTGTTCCCAGCCTGCTGAAAAGACCGCAGGAAGAAAAACCTGCAACAACCGTCATCAGCGCAAACAGAATAAAAATCGTATTCCAATCAATATAGGATAAATAAACAGGGGATGGCGGAACAAAAAAAAGAGAAATAAGAGTCAGACAAAATATAATGGAAAACACGCTTTCCTGTTTAATCCACCGCCACAGATAGTTCAATGAAAATTTCATGCCTGTTTCCTTATTAAATATCAATATTTTTCGATATTATAGGAAAAAAGAATAACTGGAGCAAGAGAGGCTATATCACGGACTTCATGCATACTTGTTCAAGTAAATTGATCAGTTCCGTATATGCTTCTTTAATTTGCCCGGCTTTTGCTGTTGAAAGATATTTACGTTCTGTGTGGAACAACCGGTCTTTGGCAGTTACCGGCATATAAGACACATGATTCCGGGTATAATAATGTTCTATGCACCCCCGGGGTAAAATATACACCCGGACTGCTTCCGCTGCGGCAAAAATCAATGCTGCCAGATTTTTTACTGACGACAATAATGCTGCCTGCTCTGCTGTTAATGCCGGAGACAACTCTGATCCTAACAACATGATACCTTGCAACACAACTGTTTTAAACGTATCAATATCTTCAACCTTTTCATACTTATCAAAAAGAGCACAGATTTTTTCCCGCAACAAAGTTACTTTTGCGGTTACCGGCGCAGAACTATTCCCGATTGCCGTTCCTATTTCAATGAGGAAAGATTCCAACCGGCTTACCAGCATTTCCAGCGTAATTCCCTGCCGGATGACTTTTTCAGAAAAGAGCTGCCGGTAAAACGGTTTCTGTTTTTCGGCCTGCTTTTCCAGCCAGACAGAAGCCCGGGAATCAGCACAAACAACATCCCGGAGCTTCCCCCGGAACAAAGAATCAAGGTCTGCGATAATCCTGCCATCAGTTCCCAAAAGGGAACACACTTTACAAAAAACCCCCAGTTCATCTTTGCCACCCACGTCAATAATTCCCGTCCCAATGGAATCATACCGGTTTTCCAGCATATCCAGCAAACGAGAAAAAATCTGCTGGTCAGTATATCCTTCGACAAAGATTTGATTATCAGAAAAGAAAAACTGTTTATGATACGTATTGAACCGGGGCAGAAAACGGCGGAATAATTGTTCATCATCCTGGGAAAGCTGTTCAATATGGGTTGGAATCCGGTTACTGTGGCACACCACAACACCGGTTAAATCTTCCGGAAACCGCAAATCAATAAAAAACGGGGAATGTGTTATCAGAAAAAAAATTCGTTCCGGGTTTTCCGCTGCAGCCCTGCGGATTTCATTCATAAAAAACAGCTGAAACTGGGGATGCAAATGCAGTTCCGGTTCGTCAAAAAAAAGACAACCGGATGAAGTACTGTACAAGGCAACCAGCAACGTAAGGATTTCTTTTAATCCGTGACATTCTCCTTCTTTTAAATTGTACTCTATATTACGGTTTTTATTGATTACAATCGGAATAAACGTTCCATCCGGATTTTCTTCAAATTTAATGGATTTCCCAAACATTCCGGACAACACTGTTTCTATTTTTTCCCGGACAAATTCATTATTTTTTAATACCGACAACATTTTTTCCTGATCCGTCCGGTCAGACTTTACAAAAAATATCCTGTTTCCGGCATTTGAAAACTGTACAGCGAGTTCTTCTGCCAGAAGTGTTTTTCCTGAACCGTTTGGACCAACAATCAGGTTTACTTGAGCCCAATTTGTTTTTATAAACGTGGATTTTCCCCATAGAAAAGGGATACGGACTTTTGTTTCCAATATCATTATCTATAAGTATACATCCAGCCTAGAGAAAAATAAAGGGTATGCCGGCAAATAAGCCGCCCAGATAAAAATGCGGTATAAAAAGGAACCGGCAACCTGTAATAAAAACATACTTTCTCTTGGTTATCTGATATAATAGCACCGTACCAGCCGGGTCGGATTTATCCGCCGGATACAGCGTTTTTCACCGGTGGATATTACTACCGCAGCAATTCCAGACGCAGTGGTTAATCTGTAAAACTGTGACGGAGACCGTGCCGCAGGAAATCAACAGAATGCAACCGGTACCGGATAACCGGAGTATTATTCAATTTGTGTTAAAACACGGATAAAATTTTGTAAATAAAAGTTAAAATAAAGTAAAACAGTACACATTCCAAAAAATTCACAGTAGAATAAGCTTATGAACATACTTGTTGTTGATGATGAACTGCCTATTCTTGAGTTGATAAAATACAACCTTCAAAAAGAAGGCTTTTCTGTTATAACGGCTCCCAACGGAGTTAAAGCGCTGGAATTTGCCCGGACAGAAACTCCTGACTTAATTGTTCTGGATCTTATGCTGCCGGATATGAGCGGGTTTGATATTTGCCGCATTCTGCGGAATGATAAAACAACTGCGGCAATCCCCATTATTATGGCAACCGCAAGGACAGAAGACACAGACGTTATTTCCGGACTGGAACTGGGTGCGGATGATTACATCACAAAGCCATTTTCACCAAAAGTGTTAGTTGCCCGGATAAAAAATGTACTGCGGAGAACATCCAGACTGCTAGAAAAAGAATCTACAGATTTCGGCAATTCCAACCGTTCTACAGTTAATATCCACGGTCTTCAAATTATTCCTGAAAAATTTGAAGTAACATTGAATGGAACTCCGGTTATTTTTTCCGCAACGGAATTTGCAATCCTGTTGCTGCTCGCCCGGCACCCCGGCAGGGTTTTTGCCCGGCAGCATATTATCAATGAAATAAAAGGGGAATCTTACCCGGTGACAGAACGTTCCATCGATGTACAAATTCTCAGTATAAGAAAAAAACTGGCAGAGGCTGGACACAATACATCTGTACAGAACATAATAGAAACAGTCCGGGGTGTCGGGTACCGGATGACAGAAGATACAGAAACAAATGGTGACTAAACGAAATTCCTTACGGACACCTGTTTATTTATTTTTGATAAACGGGATAACCTTATGTTTCGGGTTTATTTTTTTTATTTTTATCAGTCTGAACACACTGGAAAAAACAGCCGTTATCCAAACAGAACAAAATTTACGGACATTTGCATTTTCCATTGAAAAACTGTTATACAGTGAAAATAACCTTGTTCTGACACCAGACCCCTTACTTCCGGAAGAAAAAACTATTGACGAATTCGTTAAACAGATTGCATCCCACGATCCCAGTTTCAGAATTTCAGTAATCGGTTCGGACGGAACTGTCCTAGGAGATTCTGATGCAGAACCGGAACGTCTGGAAAACCATGCAACCCGGTCTGAAATTGCGGGAGCACTCAACGGGCAGGAAAGTACCGCAATCCGTGCAAGTTCTGCTTCAGGCGAACTGCTTATTTATTACGCTATCCCTATAATTTACCAAAATCAGCAACTTGCCCTCAGATTATCTATACCGGTACGGAAAAATGTCTTTTTTTCATCATCGCTCAGAATGGACAGCGTTTTATCAGCCGTCATTATCCTGCTAATTGTACTGGTTATTTCATTTATCGTTGCAGGGAAAATTTTGAAACCACTCAAAGAGCTGGAAAAAACAGCCCGTCAGTATCAGAACGGCAATTTTGAATACAACGCAGAAATCCGTTCACCATATGAATTTGTCGAGTTGTCAGAAACATTCAGTAGAATGGGAAAAACCATTCAAAACAATATTCAGGAAATTTCCTGCCGCAGGGATGAATTTCAATCTGTTTTTTCAGGTATTACAGAAGCGTTGATTGTTTTCGACAGCAACCTTCAAATACAGCAGATGAACAATACTGCCGGATATTTTTTTTCTATTGAAGATATTGAAACCGTCCATAACAATTCCCTGATTGCAGTAGTCAGAAACACAGAAATAATATCCTTTGTGAAGGATATTATCAGTTGCCAAAATATTGAAAAAAATGAACTGGAAACGCAAATCTTTGTTTCAGATGCTGACTCTGAAAAACACGGTCCAAGTCCCCGATCAGTATTAGTCCGTTGTGTTAAAATCCACAATTCAGCACAGGGCACGGACCGATTTCTGTTGGTGATAACAGATATTTCCCACCTAAAACGCCTGGAACGGGTCAGAAAAGATTTTGTTGCAAATGTTTCCCATGAATTAAAAACTCCGATAACTTCAATCAAGGGCTTTATAGAAACACTCCAAGACGGAGCTTTAGAGGAACCGGAAACAGCCCGGCATTTTCTGGATATCATGGAACAACAATCGGAGCGATTGATACACATTCTGGAAGATTTATTGACTTTATCCCGGCTTGAACAGACAGGCTTTGCATTGGAAACGCAACCGGCTGTCTTACAGTCTTTGGTATATGACACTTTTGCGGCATTATCCCATCCCGCAGAAGCAAAACATATACAACTGACAGCCCGGTTCCAACCGGAACAGGAACCAATAAAAATATCGGTGAATACGGGACTTTTTTCCCAAGCACTATTTAATTTGGTAGATAATGCCATAAAATACTGCCCGGACAACGCACTGGTCACTGTTTCAGCCCAGAAAACAGAAACACAGGTTTTTCTACAGATAGAAGATAACGGCCCCGGAATTGCAGAAGTATACCGGAAACGGATATTTGAGCGGTTTTACCGGATAGATAAAGGCAGAAGCCGGGAAACAGGCGGAACAGGATTAGGCTTGTCAATTGTACGGCATATTATTGAACTGCACGGGGGAAATATCCGGGCTACAGCCCGCCCGGATGGCAAACCCGGAGCCTGCTTTGAAATTACCATACCGCTGCAAACCACAAACCTGTTGCCGGAACAACAGAAACAGCAGGATACGGCACAAGCCGGACAGCGTGAAACTGCAGAACAGGACACTCTGTAACAGCAACAACAAAACCTACCTGGTACCTGTCCGGAATCCACGTAATAAATAGCCACGGCTGCAAACAACATATCCCGGTAGTTCTACATATTCCTAAGTACCGTATTGTTCTGCGTTCCCGCCATGCGGAATTTCTACTAATTTTAAAACAACTGTAATTTTGCAGCATAAATGTTGTTCCTGTTATATGAGTAAAATCCTGATTATTGAAGACAACAAGAACCAACTCCTGCTGCTCTCTGACCGGTTGAAAGCAGAAGGATATACCGTTATTACTGCTGCTGACGGACTCCACGGCGCAGATTTACTCAAAGCGGAAACATTTGATCTGCTCCTTGTTGATGTTATGCTACCGGGAAAAAGCGGGTTCGACATTATTTCTGATTTCCGGAGATCCGGTGGTACAACCCCCGCTTTATTTGTAACAGCAAAATCAGAACTGGCAGATAAAGTCTCCGGGTTAAGAATCGGTGCAGATGACTATATAACAAAACCCTATGAATTTTCGGAACTTACCGCCCGGATAGAAGCGGTTCTCCGTAGAAGCAAAATAGCACAATCCGGTCTTTCCGGAAACATCCAATCCCTTGATTTAACCGGAGAAGAAGATTACGCCTTTGGTCCGTTCCGGATGGTATTCCGAAAAGTCCAGCTGTTGAAAAATGATGAACCGGTTCCCCTTTCACTCATGGAGTGCAAACTGTTAATGTATCTGATAAAACACCGGGGAACTTTAGTAAAGACAGACACACTCATGGAAGCTGTATGGGGATATGACGAAGCGATTTCTTCTGGTACGGTTTACACACACATTTCATGGCTCCGGAAAAAATTAAAAACCCCGGAAGTTCCCGGCGGTTATATTGAAACAGTCAGAAATGTCGGCTACATTTTTTCTGAAAAATAAAAATGCCCGCAGCCCTAGGAAACGGGGCCCGGACATCCACCGTTACAAAATACCGTTACAGTTCTTCATCAATTTCTTTATTATAAGAAACTGTCCATGTAAACGGACCGTATGTTGTTGAAACGGTTTCCACAGAACCCTCAGATAGATACGGTTTTAAAACATTTGCGGCAAGCTGCCGGAGTTCCGCCTGATAATCATCATCTGCATACAAATCCCGCAACTTATTCCGGTATGCGACCGGCATTGATTCTAATGTTGTTCCTACAGAATCAGTATCCATACCATGATCAGCAAACCAGTCAATAATTTCCTGCGGAGTATCTACAGTTACCGGCATAATCGGTGTCCCCAATCCTTTTACGGATGTTGAAAGATAGACTGGAGTTGCTGCAAAAACAGAGCCTACTCCAACGGCAACCAACAGTACAACTGCAACAAGATTCTTTTTTACGTTCATAATAACGCTCCTTATAAAGTTAAATATTTATCGTGCTTGATTCTTTGTCTGCCCGACAATCTGAATATACTTCTTCGGAACAACTGATACTTTAAATGTATCTTAAAAGAATCAAAATACCAGTATAAATCTGAAGCCTTTTTCCCCAAAAAGGGATATTATGTTTCCATGAAAAAAAAAAAATATTTTTCACAATTAGTATTGCCACTAATCCTGATTCTGTCCGTTATAACTTTGACATTGTTTCAAATCAATTTTATCAAAACCCAATATACTTCTGAAATAAAACAACTGCAGGAAGAATCATCCCGCAAAACAACAGAAACAGCTTTGTTGCTGGAAGACGAACTGCTTTTGCTGCCGTCATTGATTCAGGCAGCTGTCGTCCGGGATGCAGAAAACCTTACGGTTAATGCATCCGCTGTAGAAACAGCTGTTCAGGCTGTACAATTCTGGAACAAACATGCCCAAATATCATCTGTTTTTTCCGGAATATATATTTACCTGAACCCGGATGTTAGTGAATCTGATACAGGGGATCACACAACAAGAATACTCCGCTGGGATACAAATACTTTTGTGTCGGAACAGACAATACAAACCCGGAATCTGACAGAAATTCTTCATCCGCTTGTACAAAACAGAAAAAAGAACGAAACCATCTGGTACATCTCCTCCGAACAGGGCAATGAAATGATTGTATCGGCATTTAATGAAAAATATCCCGGCTTTTATCTGATAACACTTATTGATACTGCTGTATTATCAGAAAAACTATTACCCCGTCTGGTTGCACAATGCTTTCCCGAACAGAACCGGTATGACCTCCGCCTGATAGATGAAAGAACCGGGGAATTGTTATACACAAATCAGACAGATTATAATGAAGCTGCCTTTTCCCGGCCGGATTTTTCATACGTACTTTTTGGTGGTTCTGTCCAACCCCGGAATTTTGAAGTACCGATAACCCCTGTCTGGCAAATTCCTATGGAAATTGTTCAATTATCTGATGAAAAAACAATTCTTTCTCTCCGGTCTCATATGCGAAACCGAAATACCGGATCAAATATTTTTTCCATTGAAGAGACAATTCATAGAGGATTACTATTGGAAGTGGTACATACTGACGGATCAGTTATATCCGCAGCAAAAAAAACAGCATTTACCACAATTCTGTTGACGTTTGGTTCATTGAGTATCCTTACTGCAGGTGTCTGGATTCTACACCGAAACATGACAAAAGCACAGAAACTTGCATCATCCTTAAACACTGATATGCAGACTGTTAAAACAGAACAAGTAAAGGCGCAGCA
>CALXOI010000002.1 GCA_944389965.1 uncultured Treponema sp. | reverse complement strand
CATTACAACAGGAATTTATTGCTACGGTAACCCATGAACTAAAGACGCCGCTCACCGTTATCAGTTCTGCCGCGCAAAATATGGCAGCCGGTATCGTTTCCCGGGAACAAATTCCCCGGTATGGGGAAATGCTTCGGGAAGAAAGTGAAAAACTAAAAAAAGATATTGACTACTTTTTATTATATGCAGGAATGAATACATTACATTCATTACCCCGGAATAAATGTAACATACAAGACTGTATTTTAGAAGTAATAAATTTAATCCGGCAGAATGATTTTGTACGGGATACGGAAATTCAACTGGATCTGCCGCCGGTTCCGGTTTTTGTACAATGCGACCGGAGGGCAATCCGGGGGTTAATCCGTAATCTGGCGGAAAATGCAGTAAAACACGCTGCGGAAGGTCAATTCCTCAGAATTGAAGTAACAACTGAACAAAAAAATATTGTCATCAGGTTTATTGACCACGGACGGGGCATTCCATCAAAAGAACAAAAACGGATATTTGAACCGTTCCAGCGGGGGAACCGGGCAATAGCAGCACAAACAGAAGGCAGCGGGATCGGGCTGAATCTGTGCAGAAGGATTGCCGAGTTGCACGGCGGTTCATTGGTCCTGGAATCGACATCCCCATCCGGAAGCGTTTTTACTGTTCGGCTGCCAAAAGATGTATAGAAATATCCGGTCTTTTCAACATAACCTCTGTTGCATTTTTTTCCTAAAAGGGATACAACAGACAACAGACTGTTTTCACGGAGGATTTAATTATGGAAGCGAAGCCTGCAAAAGTATATTTTTCTACATTCCGAACAACATTAAATGAAAATCTTTTAATGAAACTCCGCCGGTTGATTACTACCGCCGGTATCAAAAATATTGATTTTGCTGATAAATATGTTGCCATTAAGATACATTTTGGCGAACCGGGAAACCTTGCCTACCTGCGACCGAATTACGCAAAAGTTGTTGCAGACGTAATAAAAGAAGCCGGCGGCAAACCTTTTTTAACGGACTGCAATACTTTGTATGTAGGCGGCAGAAAAAATGCACTGGATCATATTGATACTGCATATACAAATGGTTTCACTCCATTTTCCACCGGTTGCCATGTCATTATTGCCGATGGAATTAAAGGTCTGGACGAATCGTATGTTCCTGTTCCTGACGGTGAATATGTAAAAGAAGCAAAAATCGGTCGGGCTATTATGGATGCAGATATTCTTATTTCTTTAACCCATTTTAAAGCTCATGAAGGAACCGGTTTTGGCGGTGCCATAAAAAATATCGGTATGGGTTGCGGTTCCCGGGCAGGAAAAATGGAAATGCATTCCAGCGGAAAACCGTCGGTTAATCAGGAAAAATGCGTTGGATGCGGAATGTGCATCCGGAATTGTGCTCATGATGCCATTACCATTACGGATAAAAAAGCGTCCATAAATCATACTAAATGTGTCGGATGCGGGCGATGTATCGGTGCCTGTCCCAAAGATGCCGTCCATCCCGGTTCGGATCATTCCAATGATATACTGAATAAAAAAATGGCGGAATACACCGCTGCGGTTCTCCGGGGAAGACCCCATTTTCATATCAGCCTGGTAATGGATGTTTCCCCGTTCTGCGACTGCCATGCAGAAAATGATTCCCCGATTGTACCGGATGTAGGAATGTTTGCGTCTTTTGATCCGGTGGCATTGGATCAGGCCTGCGCCGACGCGGTAAACCGGCAGCCGGTTTTAGCAGGATCATATCTGGATGAAAAACCTCATACCCATGGGGATCATTTCTGCGACATTCATCCTACAACAAACTGGAAAAGCCAGATAGAACATTGCGAAAAACTCGGTCTGGGAACAGCCCGGTACGAATTAATCCAGATTTAAATGGGTTACAAGCTACCACCGGTGAATGCAGCACTTTTCAAACTGACTTCACCGGAACCCAGCAATTTTTCCGTTCCGTCAGAAAGCGTTACCCGTAACCGGGCGGAAATATCGATACCGTTATAAACTGCCGTATAGGATGATTCCGTGTCACCTGCAAACGGAAACACCGTCAACAGCTGCCCCGGAATGAAAATTGACCGGTGCTGGTATTCCTGCATTGTTTCAGTGCCGCCGGCAAGCGTTTCATCCAGCGCCGACAGTACTGCCGTTATAACAGCAGCAGCAAGACGATTCCGCTGCAATGGTCCGGGGTTAGAACCTAACACAGAACCGGCCGTACCGGAGATTTGTTCAGGAAACCCTCCGGCTGAGTCCGCTATATTGATACCGATTCCTACAACAGCTGCTTCTACAGTGCCTGCTTCAAAATCAGTGATACCTTCTGTAAGAATACCACAAATTTTTTTCCCATTTAAAAATACATCGTTGACCCATTTTATACCGGCATCTATCCCGTACACACGGTTCAATGCACGGCAAACACCAACAGCTGCAGCTGCAGTCAATAGAGCCGGATCATGTATACCTCCGGCAGGAATATATACGATACTGATATACAACCCTGATGCAGGGGAATAAAAAACTCTGCCAAGCCGTCCTTTGCCGCAAGTCTGCTCTTCCGAAGCAAAAACAGCAGCATGGAGGGCGTCTCCTTCCGCAGTCAGACTTCCGTCAGCTTTGTGTAAATAAGCAGCTTCTGCGATGGCTTTTTTTGCAACAATATTTGTTGAGTCAACAACTTTGTATACATGGATTTTGCCGCACGGATTTGATATTCCGGCCGGTAACTGATGCACAGCGTCTTTTTCTGCTTTTCCGGAAGAAACGGCTTCCCTATCCCGGCTTTGTTCTGTTCTGAAATCTGTTGCCAAAAACTGTTCTATTTCGGCAGTGTTTAATGATTCAGATTCCTGCTCCAACAAATATCCACGGTTCGTAACAGCAGATATTTGGAAACCGGCATTTTTCAAGCTTTGGATGTTTTTCCATATCGCTGTCCGGGATATGCCGCATAAATCGGCTAAATCCTGCCCTGACACCGGATTGCCAGAGGCTTCCCGTAACCGGTTTAAAATCAAATCTTTTGCTTTCATCTATCAGATGTATTTTTTCCTAATCCGGTAAAATTATCTACATCCATACTGTACGCAATACCGCTGCCAGGTTCTGCCAAACAAGGTAACGAACAAATTACATTAAATACTGCGTCAGATTTATCCTGTTCCACCAGGATTAACAGCATTTCTTTTTCCGGAACCAGTGGAATTCCTAAAAAGGAAACATCTTCTTCCCGGGCTGTTCCCCGGGCATGAATAATTGTTCCACCACCTGCTCCGGCTTTGCGGGCAGCTGCCATTGCATCGTCTGCATATCCTTTATTCAATATGACGCTTATTAGTTTATGTGTTTTTTCTGCCATAATCTGCTCCTCCCGGGTTGTATATATTTGCGGATGACCACTTTTAAAAAATCCAGATATATCCAGTGAAAAAAGTATCCCATAATGAGACCGCATAGATGCTGTCTGTTCCTGAACAATCTCAATCATCCGGGCTTTTTGTTCCCCGGTTATCAATGTAAAAATAATATCTTTTGAACATTCCCCGACACCCAGCATCTGCAGAATAGGATTTTCTGCGGTTCCCCGCCCCATCAAAACAGTACTGCCACCGGCACCGGCATGTTTTAAAATACCGGTTATCCGTTCGCCCTCATTATGGGGAACAATAGTTACTATCAAAAATGAATTCATGCAGCACCTCCCGTTTTCCGCATCTGCCGACGGAATAACAGACCTACAATTTGAATGGCAATTAACGGAGTCATTGCAACGAGGGCAATCACCCCGAATGCATCGGTAACCGGATTACCGCCACAGGCTTGTGCGGCACCCATGGTAAAAGAAAGAATAAATGTAGATGTCATCGGTCCTGATGCAACTCCTCCGGAATCAAAGGCAACAGCCGTAAATAATCCGGGACTGAAAAACATAAGCAAAAGAGACAAAGCATATCCGGGAATCAGATACCACCAGATACTGAATCCAACAATTACCCGTATCATTGCCAAGGCAATTGCAACCGCAACCCCACAAGATAATGCTGTCAACAACAACCGGCGCTTTACTGTACCACCGGAAAGCAGTTCAACCTGATCTGTCAAAACCCATACGGCTGGTTCTGCACAAACAACCACCGCACCTAACAGGAATCCTGTTCCCACCAGTAATAATGTTCCGCCGTCCACGGCCTCCGTCCGGGATGCATAACCACCTAAAATTTCACCCAGACGGGTACCTGCCGGCATAAAACCGCCTTTTACACCGGCAAGAAATAAAATCAAACCGATAAAACTATAAACCAAACCTTTAACCATTTTGGCAGCTTTATATGGAGGCAGTTTTATCAGCGTCAGCTGGAATATCAAAAAAAGGGCAGCCAGAGGCAACAGGGCGGAGACAACTTCCGAAAAGACTTCGGGGAATAAATGCAGATAAAGGGCAAGCCCTTCAACAGTTTCTCCGCCGGAAGCATCCGCAGCGACAGAACTGCCTGAATCAGTACCTGTCAAAATACCGAACAAAAGAACAGCTGCAATGGGACCTATGGATGCAATACCCGTCAATCCGAAACCTTCATTATCTTTGCCCCGGACAGTTGCAACACCAACACCCAGCGCCATGATAAACGGAACAGTCATCGGTCCTGTTGTTGCCCCGCCGGAATCAAAGGAAATAGCCAGAAATTCCGGTGGCGTAAAAAATGCAAGTATGAAAACAATTGCATAAGCAATCAACAGAACAATTTTCAATGACAGAGATAAAACAGTCCTCAGCAACCCGACCGTTACAAATAACCCGATACCGGCAGAAATCATCAGTATCAGCGGCATTTTTTCCACTCCTGGACTGACTGTCCGTATCTGGTCAGCCAAAACCTGGACATCCGGTTCTGCCGCGGTAACAAAAAAACCAGTGATGAACGCAACAATGAGAAGTAACGGCAGGCTTCCTTTCTTTACCAAAGCGGCACCGGCAGCTTCACCTATCGGCAGGATTCCAATATCAACACCTTGAAGAAACAGCGTCAAACCCAGAATCAATAAAACACTGCCGGTAATAAATTCAATCATCATTGTTCCACCTAGCGGCGCAACCGTAAAACCAAGAATGAGAACAATGCAGACAATCGGCAGTACCGAAAATAATGTTTCTTTTCCTTTTTGTACAATGTCCATATTATCCCTAAAAATATAACATTATAATACTGTTATTGCAGCCGTTTTACAAGATTCGCAACAACAGCGGCGCTTGTGTGCCCGGCAGTTTCTTCATTAAATTCCGCTGTCTGCTTCCCGCTGTCATCCGCCATATCAGACATGCACCGGATAATAACAAAAGGTTTCTGATACAAACTGCAGATATGTCCCACTGCAGCCCCTTCCATTTCTACACAAACCGGATTGAATTTTTCCCGGATAATAGCTTTTTGTTGTGCTGTTGAAATAAACTGATCCCCGCTGGCAACCCGTCCGCATACAACCATTCTGTCAGGAAAAGCATCCCTGCAAGCTGCTTCTGCACATCGGATAAGCTCCTTATCGGCGGTAAAAACAGCCGGCATTCCCGGTAACATACCGCATTCATATCCCCAGGCGGTCACATCAACGTCATGATATATAACCTCTGTAGAAACAACAAGATCCAACACGCCCAGTCCGGCACCAAATGCCCCTGCTGCCCCGGTATTGATAATCCCATCTACAGCAAAACGACTGATGAGCAATTGTGCACATAGCGCAGCGTTAACTTTGCCAACGCCGCTTTTTACTATTACTACCGGACATCCATTTAAGACACCTTCGACAAATTCTATTCCCGCTATGCAAGAAACAATCTGTTGTTCTAAACTATCCCTAAAAAGCGCAACCTCTACATCCATAGCGCCAATAACACCATACTTTTTCATAAAACACCCCTATTTGCAAAATATGCGAAAAAACGCAATAAATGCGATAAAAATATTGACAATAATTATATATTACTATATAGTATAGTCAAGCAGCAATAAAAACGTAGCAACCGTGCCGCCTTTTCCTCCTCCTTTAGCGGCGCGGTTTTTTTATGTACACAATACATCCAATATGGTTTTCATATAAATATCCGGTTCATAAAAATAACAACCTATGTGCGGGGCATCCGACACCCGGTGTTCGGTTACTAAATAACCTCCCGCTGCCTTCACCAGTTCTGATGCCATACTGTCCGGAACAAAAGCGTCTCTACCACCGTGAAATAATATCAGTGGAATCTGTGCAGCAGGAAGCCGCTGCCGGCGGTACAATGCAGCCCGGGGAGAATCCTGGCGTAACAGAAAACCATTAACAAACAAATTTACTACGGATAACCCGGCGACAATCAAATTTCCAGTAAAGTGCTGGACAGGACTTTTACCAAACAACAACCGGGCCTGATGCCGTATTTGGGCACTGGCAGAAGAAAAACTACAGTCGGCAACAACAGCCATAATATGTGAAACAACGGGCTGTATCCGTTTCAAGACAACCGTTTGAATAACTGTTGCCGCACCCATTGAAACCCCATGCAAAATAATCCGGACTTTTTCACCGGAACGCTGCAGCAAAAACTCTATCCACCGGGCAAGATCTTTGGCATCGGTCCAGCCCATAGTAATATATTTCCCGCCGGAATACCCGTGTCCGCGGCAGTCAACTGCAAGAACTGTTATGCCCCGTTTTAAATATTCTTCCGCAAGATACGCCATTCCGGCAGCAGAATCTGTGTATCCATGAACCAATATCACCGTACAATCATGGTATGGTGTAATGGGAGCTTTCTGTGTCTGCCCCGCAGCCCAGTCTGCTCTGGAACCGGTTTCCACGGGAACAGAGCACAGATATCCGGTTAACCGGGTATTCCGGCTTCCGGTAATATGTAATGTTTCCCGGCAATAGAAAACACCAGTAGCATCGTCAGCAGCACAAACTGAATCCAGTTCTTCGTTTTTACCGGAACCAGCCAGTACACTGGTAGAATTTTTTTCGTTGCAATGCAACCAACGGAGTTTTGCTTGCAACAACGGAATCATGATCTTCCGGTCATTCAAATGGGATGCTGCGATTCCTGTTCCGGCCATTTTTATACCCGGTAAATCAATACCGTTCACCGCCTGTTCAATCTGCTTTAATGAAGAATGAATAACGGATGAATCCAAAGAACCGTCATTTGTTTTTCGTACAAAAATCTGCCGGAAAAAGACAGCACCGGCAGCAAGGGAAAAAACAATTATTCCGGAAATAACCAATAAAAATACAATGAATACAACCATCAGCAACCACCCTATAAAATTGTAGTAACTTTTCTGATATTGATATATTATTGTAACATAACAGCATAAAACTGCAAACGAGGCGGTAAAATGTATATTGATATTTATTATATTATTCTGATTGTTCCTACACTCCTGCTGTCCATTTGGTCCCAGATAAAAGTAAAATCCACATTTGCTTCATATTCCCAAAAAATAAACAGTCGTGGTATAACCGGTGCACAGGCGGCAGCCTATTTATTACGGGTAAACAATATCAATGATGTGCGGATTGAACGGGTTTCCGGCAGTCTAACCGACCATTATGATCCATCTTCCAAAGTTTTACGCTTGTCTGAATCTGTATACGGAAAAACTTCTATCGCGGCAGTCGGAGTCGCAGCCCATGAAACAGGGCATGCCATTCAACACGCTGTAGGATACGGACCGCTGGTATTGCGCAGCACTTTAGTACCGGTCGCAAACATCGGTTCTTCTGCGGGTCCGGTTCTGGCTCTGTTGGGTATTATTTTCAGCTGGAATTTCCTGCTGAATCTGGGGATTTTACTGTTCGGCTGCGCCGTTCTGTTTTATCTGGTAACACTGCCTGTGGAATTCAATGCATCAAGCAGGGCTGTAGCAATTCTTGGAAAAACAGGTGTCATGTCTCCGCAAGAACTTTCCGGCGTAAAAAAAGTACTCAGTGCTGCAGCGCTGACCTATGTAGCATCCGCCCTCACAGCAGTGGCAAACCTGTTGCGTCTTATCCTGATATCCCGTGACCGGAGAAACTGATTCCAATAAAATATAGAAGAAACCGTAGCGGAAAACCCGGGGAAATATAAGCGGATAAAAGCCGATACATCCATCCGGCATCTAAAACCGTCTGCGCCTTATTTTCAGCAACAGATGCGGTCTATACCGGCTGTGGTTACCGGCTCCATGCCCATCCTTATAAACTGTGATTGAGCCGGCGCAGGAAAAAGCGACGGTTACCGGGTTCCATGTCTATCTTACAAACCATGATTGAGCCGGCACCGGGAACGCTGCGGTTACCGGGTTCATGCCCATCTTACAAACCGTGATTGAGCCGTTGCAGGAAAAAGTTGCGGTTACCGGGTTCCATGTCCATCTTATAAACCGTGATTGAGCCGGTACCGGGAACGCTGCAGTTACCGGGTTCCATGTCCATCTTATAAACTGTGATTGAGCCGGCGCAGGAATGGCTGCGGTTACCGGGTTCCATGTCCATCTTATAAACTGTGATTGAGCCGGCGCAGGAATGGCTGCAGTTGGCCGGCACCATGTCCATCTTTACAAATCATGATTGAGCCGGTACCGAAAAAAGCGACAAGTTATCGGGGTTCATGTCTATCTCTACAAACCCGTCTTTTTCCCGGCGGAATATTTTTCCGCAGCGGCATCGAATCCCCTTCCATTTATGACACAATTGACATAAATGTCATATAAGCGTATAGTGCTTAAAATTACATTTTTTAGGATTTTGTCATGCTCATATTAAAGAAATTATATTGCCGTATTTTCCAGACTGTATTCAAAATAGCACTGCCATTATTGCCCTACCGGAAACCGACCATAATAGACAGCATAGATGATATTCCCGATATCCTGCATAAAGAAGGTGCCACCTCTGTCCTGCTGATTACCGACAGCGGAATCAGAAAACTGGGGCTTACCTCACATTTAGAATCTGTTCTGGCAGAAAACGGATTTCAGATAACCGTTTACGATAAAACAGTTGCCAACCCGACAACTACGAATATTGACGAATCGCTTGCTCTGTACCGGGAATATAAATGCAATGCAATCATCGGGTTCGGCGGCGGATCAAGTATGGATTGCGCAAAGGGAACAGGGGCACAGGTTGCCTGCCCGAACAAGACCCTGGCCCAGATGAAAGGTATTTTGAAAGTCCGCCGGAAACTGCCGTTATTGATTGCCGTTCCCACCACGGCCGGAACCGGCAGTGAAACAACCCTTGCGGCTGTTATTACAGATGCAAAAACCCGGTATAAATATGCAATCAATGACTTCCCGCTTATTCCCCGGTATGCGGTTTTGGAACCGGACGTTACATTAAGTCTGCCACCCTTTATTACTGCAACAACCGGACTGGATGCGCTCACACATGCGGTAGAAGCATACATCGGTCGTTCAACAACATATGATACCAGAATGGAGGCGCTTCTGGCTGTCCGGCTTATTTTTGACAACTTAATAAAGGTATATCAAAACGGTTCTTTAAAAGAAGCCCGGCGGGACATGCTGAAGGCATCCTTCTATGCCGGTTGTGCTTTTACAAAATCTTATGTGGGTTATGTCCATGCGGTTGCCCACTCATTGGGCGGACAATACAATACACCGCACGGACTGGCAAATGCCGTCCTGTTACCTTTTGTCCTGGAATCTTACGGAACAGCAACCCACAAAAAACTTGCCCGCATGGCAATACATGCAGGTATTGTTCCTGAAGGAACACCCCGTCAGGAAGCAGCAACAGCGTTCATTCAGGCAATCAAAGACATGAAACAAAAAATGGGTATCGGAGATACTATCTCTGGGATTAAAACAGAAGATATTCCCCGCCTTGCCGGTTATGCTGACAAAGAAGCAAATCCTTTGTATCCTGTTCCTGTATTGATGGGTGCCAAGGAACTGGAGCGTTTTTATTATCAAATAATGGAAAAATAACCAAGGAGCGTTACAATGACAGAACAGGAAATAAATGCAATCGTATCCCAACAGCGGACTTTCTTTAACAGCGGAACAACACTTCCACTTTCTTACCGAAGGAATGCGTTAAAAAAACTGGCAACAACAGTAAAAAAATATGAAACAGAAATCGCAGCCGCCCTCAAGGAAGATTTAGGGAAAAGCAGTTTTGAATCTTATATGTGCGAAACAGGGTTAGTTCTCAGTGAAATTTCCTATATGCTCAAACACCTCTCGAAATTTGCCAGAAAACAACGGGTAAAAACACCGTTATCCCAATTTCATTCCTGCAGTTTCAAGCAACCGTCGCCCCGAGGTGTCACTTTGATTATGAGTCCTTCGAATTATCCATTTATGCTTACCATTGATCCACTGGTAGATGCCCTTGCAGCAGGAAATACAGTTATTGTTAAACCCAGCGCATACTCACCGGTTGTAGAAACCGTTATCAGCAAAATTATCACGGAATGTTTTGCCCCGGAATACGTGGCGTTTGTTACCGGCGGACGGGCAGAAAATACCTGTCTGCTCAGGGCAAAATTTGATCACATATTTTTTACCGGCAGCCAGACTGTCGGTAAAGAAGTTATGCGGAATGCTGCAGAACACCTGACACCGGTTACATTAGAACTTGGAGGAAAAAGTCCCTGCATTGTTGCCGCCGATGCAGATATTGAACTTGCTGCCCGGCGGATTGTATTCGGAAAATTCCTGAACTGTGGTCAAACTTGTGTCGCACCTGATTATATTTATTGTGATAAATCTATTAAGGACAAATTGATTGAAGCTGTTTCCCGGCAGATAAAAGCACAATTCGGGGAAGAGCCTCTGGACAATCCTGATTACGGAAAAATCATTAACCGAAAACACTTTGACCGTATTTGCGGGTTGATTGATGCAGCAAAAGTTGTCCACGGCGGCAAAACTGATTCCAGCCGGTTAAAAATCGAGCCAACAGTCATGGATGGGGTAACTTTTGACGATGCTGTTATGGGAGAAGAAATTTTTGGACCTGTATTGCCAGTCCTTACATATACTGATTTAAACTCGGCAATAGTAGAAATCCAATCTCGTCCACATCCTCTTGCGTTGTATATTTTCACCCGCAGAAAAACTACTTCAGACACAATACTTACCCGATGCGGCTTCGGTGGCGGATGTATCAATGATACTATAATTCATCTCGCTACCAGCGAAATGGGATTCGGCGGATTTGGGGAAAGCGGAATGGGCAGTTACCACGGTAAAGACGGATTTATGACTTTTTCCCATTTGAAAAGTATCGTAGACAAAAAAACATGGATAGACTTACCAATGAGGTATCAGCCATATACACTGCAGAATGCTAAATTAGTACGCTTTTTCTTAAAATAGCCACATATTAAAAATTATATCCAGCACCTACCCCGGCAGACCAGCTGAAAGGTTCTGCAGCACCGAATACGTAATCAAAATTTACCTTTGGTTCAATATACGTATTACCGCTGGTAATACGCCAACCTAAGGCAGCTCCTGCATTCATATTTTTAGTCATTATGTTATTCTGCCAAGATAAACGGTATCCCACAGAACCTTCTGCAAAAGCTCCGGAAAAAGGATACAAACGGGCAAAAGCAGAAGGAGTAATCGCAAAAAAATCTTCAAAATCAGTCTGACCGGAAGCTTTTACCCCGATACTGAAAATTGATAAGGGTTTATATTCCAAATTAAATGAACCTGATCCTGTAGGCTCCATATTAGATCCCATATTCACATCGATTGAACCGCCTGCTGATACATTCGATGCTCCGTATACTGTTACACATAACAAAACCGCAACCGTAATCCCTAAAATTTTTTTTGTACTCATATGAAATCCCCTTTGTGAATTATTATATTCCCATCCATGCAGCAAACAACTGCGGCCATACAGCACATTCTGTTTGAATTCCGGCTCCATTCGGCCAGGCTGTCTCTTTCGTAGCTAGGGATAAACCGTGCCCGCCACTCCGGAACAAATGGTATTCTAACGGAACACCGGCCCGACGCAAAGCTTCTGCAAACATCAGACTGTTTTCTGCCGGAACACAGCCGTCTTCATTGGTATGCCACATAAAAACCGGCGGTACATCCACCGTGACATGGTTTTCCAGAGAGATATCTTCCGGTTTAAAACGACTTTCACCAAGAACATTTTTAATAGACCCAACATGGGCAAATTTCCCTGCGGTAATCACCGGATAGCCCAACAGCAATCCGTCCGGTCTTATTTCTTCAGGTTGATATGGAAGGAACTCTCTAACCAGCGGTTTATTCCAAAAAACACCTAAAGAAGCAGCCAAATGACCTCCGGCAGAAAATCCACATAGAATAACTTTTTTCTCATCCACATTCCACTCTCCGGCATGAACCCGGACACACTGGACAGCTTCTGCCGCATCCAACATGGCAGCGGGAAAATCCATCGGTGCAAGACTATACCATAGCACAGCAGCATGAAATCCCAGACTGTTCATCTTTACGGCAACAGCCTCCGCTTCCCGGTTGGACAACCGTTCATATCCGCCACCGGGACAAATCAATACCAACGGCCGCTTCCGACCGGCAGAAAATTCATCATAATTATCCAGAATATACGTTGTCAACGACGGGGTAAAACTATTGTTTCTGATGCCTTTTTCCCGATATTGTACAGGAAGCATAATTTTTTCGTGAATCATATTTTTATTATAGTACGTTTATCTGCTTTTGTCAGTGTCAAAAACATTTTTATGAAAAACAAATCCTACCCGCAACAATGAAAATTTATGCTTTAAAATAAACCCTTTCTCTTATCTGCTCTATGAAAAGTTAAAGTGAAAACGACCGCAGCTGATGGTTCTGGTGAAACATCAGCACGTAACGATCATGAAGATTTTCAAAACAAACCGTGGAAAAATTGATGAGCTTGCCAATTATCTTTACAAAAAAACATTAGAGAAAAAGAATTTATAGATATTCTGAACCGGTAATTCTGGTTCAGACCAGGTTCGTCCACTCTGGATTATCCTGGAAAAAACATCACAAAAACCTACACGCCTCTCAGACTAGTGATTATTAATCTTTGGATATGATTTTAGGAGACTTACAAAAATGCTGAATACCTAACAAAAAAATCTTTCAACAAAAAATTATAAAATATAACAAAACCGGAAAATACAAAAAAGGATGCCTTTTGTAAAGTTTTCAAAACTCCCGGGGCAGCCGGTTTGTATCACACTGCTGTGTTAAAAAGTATATCTCCAGGAAACAGGAATAGCATAACCGAATGTAATTTTAGGGTCATCCTTAACCCCCCGCCGGGTGCTGTAAAAATTAAATTCCATTCCTCCGGTTAAAGCGTGTTTCCCCATACTGAAAATTACCCGGGGATATAAGTCCAAAGACCATGCTCCCCGGGAAGTTTCGGATTCAAGGATTTGACAGCCATAGGAACCTGTAAATTTCAAAATCAGGTTATCCAGAGCATTCCAGGAAACAAGGAGTCCGCTATACAGCAAGGTATCAACTTCTTCTGCAAAGGCAACCTCCAGGTCGGCACCTACGGAAACAGGCCCGTTGTACAATCCCGAAAAGGTTATTATCGAATCTCCTCCCTTTCCAAACCTGTTCCCCACCACATCCTGAAAACCAGCCTCAAAACGGGGGGTAAGGAAAATATTCTTCCCGTTGGATGTAAACCCGCCGCCTACATAAAAAACATCGTCCAAGGAGCCGTAACTGGCAAAAAATCCGTAAGACTCATCCGACTTTTTGTACATTGCACCTATATTTAAATCCCATCTGCCGATGGGAATTGTTCCGTTAATGCCAAAATCAACCTTTATGTCAAAATCCCCGTCCTCCCTAACCATTTCCGGCACACTGAACCCGCCCTGAACCATGTCAAAGAGTATATTCACTCCGAAATATTGGGAGCCGTAAATTCCGTTTTGGGTATAATCATCATAGACAACCAGAAAGGAACCGGGCAGAGCCTGTATGTATTTTGGCCCCGCCAAAACCTGCATCCATTCTATGGGTTTAAACCACACATAAGCCCTGTCCAAGGTGGAATTTTCCAGGGTATATTTTTTTAAATTATCAAAATCTTCAAATCTCAGGGTGTATTTTATTTCGGAACCCACATTCTGGTATTCCAGCTTGGCAAAAACGGTATTGTAGAAACCACCAACCCCGGTTCCCATTTTGGCATCGGCAGCCTTGCACAGCCTTACAACAAGCCCGTTTGACCCTAGTTCATTGTAAACTTCATTTTGTGCTGCGGCAAAAGATGCCCCTAGGGCAACCATGAAACAAACAATCGCAAATCTCTTCATAAAACAACTGCCTCCAAAACCCATTCCTGCTTCACACCATATAATCACCCTATATTATTGTCAATACAGGTAACTTTCCTCGATTTAAAACATAAATAACCTCACTTAATTGGAACAAGACAAAATACTCCACATAAAACCGGCGTACACTCCTCAAAATTCAGCTATAAGCATTTTTAAACTTTTGATAAGAATAATTCTCAAAAAACACATAAAACCTGTTTTTATTGATTTTCCCATTCACGAAATGCTATCTCTGATGTATACTGGCTTCATTACAAAATCAAATGTAACAAATGTTAAATAGAAAACAGGGATTTTTAACATGAAATCAATAAAGGTTGTAGCTGCGGTTATTATCCGCACTTCGGAATCGGAGACAAAGGAAATCCTTGTCACCCAAAGAGGTTACGGGGAATTCAAGGACTGGTGGGAATTTCCCGGGGGAAAAATCGAGGAAGGGGAAACCCCGCAACAAGCCCTTTCCCGGGAAATCAAAGAGGAGCTGGATGCGGAAATCTTCGTGGGGGATTGTATCGGAACGATTGAGTACGATTATCCCGCCTTCCATCTTTCCATGGACTGCTTTTACTGCACCTTAATTCCGGGACAGAAGCCTCTTTCCCTTCTGGAACACGAAAACGCGGTCTGGCTTAACGCGGAAAACTTAAAAACCGTAAAGTGGCTTCCTGCTGACATTGGAATTCTGGACAAAATTTCTGCCCTCCTTTGATCTGGGTCGTTACATCAGCTCCTCCGCGTTTGACTTCCCGCTACACATATAGTACCTT
Organism: uncultured Treponema sp.; assembly: GCA_944389965.1. Taxonomy (GTDB): domain Bacteria; phylum Spirochaetota; class Spirochaetia; order Treponematales; family Treponemataceae; genus Treponema_F. The sequence continues at coordinate 36,819 of CALXOI010000002.1, read as the reverse complement.
TTAAAAAGAAAAATTATGAAATCACCAAAAGAATTATCACTTGAAAAGAAAATAATCACTTTACTGGAAGAAGTGGCAGCGGCGGAGCAGATCCCGCCGGAAGAATTTCTGCCATTGGCAGCTGCCCGGCTTTTAATAGAGGATGAAGAAACCCACGCTGTCCAGGATTATGCAAATGACGTGTCCATCGTCCGGCTTGGTTACAATGACCATGGGCCAGTACATATGCGGACAGTCACGGTAAACGCCATCCGCATGATGATGCTGCTCCGGCAGGCAGGAATAAAAACAAGTCTCGAAACTGAAAACGCCGGTTCCTTCCAGGACAGCCTTACCGCCGTTATCTTTGCGTCATTTCTCCACGACTTCGGCATGACAGTGGGACGGCAGGATCACGAGCTGTTCAGCGTATCCCTGGCCCTGCCCGTCATCGAACGCCTGCTGTCACAACTGCTACCCGGTTCAGCTACAGACAGCGGAGAAGCAGGAAGTCCTCATAATCCGCTGAAGCGCCGGATCATCATCCGGTCCCTTGCGGTGGAAGGAATCGCCGGCCACATGGGCAGCAGACGGATTCATTCTCTGGAAGCCGGAATGATTCTGATTGCCGACGGCTGCGACATGGCAAAGGGACGCGCCCGTATTCCCATGGCAATCAACACAGAACCGAAAATCGGCGACATCCATAAATACTCCGCCAATTCAATTGAAAAAGTTTCGATTAAAACCGGCATGGAAAAACCCATCCGCATTGAAATATCCATGTCCAGTGACGTGGGTTTTTTCCAGATAGAAGAAGTTCTGCTCCAAAAAATAAACTGCAGCCCGGTCAAACCCTACATTGAACTGGTCGCCGGCGTGGAACAGCAGGAACCGAAACAGTATCTGTAACAGGAAACATTATGTCAACAAAAGTAAACTACGAACAACTACAGGAAAAAGAACTGGAACGGATTATCTCTTTACCGGAATTTCAAAACCGGCATCCGTCACTTTTACTTCACAGTTGCTGCGCACCCTGCAGTTCTTATGTCATTGAATACCTGTCCCGTTACTTTTCCATCACGATTTTTTATTATAATCCTAACATCCATCCGGAAAATGAATACAACCGGCGGCGGGATGAGTTGGCGGCATTTATTTCAACATTTCCACCAGCAGCTGGAATCCGGCTGGTGATACCTCCCTACACTACCGGAGATTATTTTGATGCGGTCAATACAGAGCAGGAACCCGAACTTCAGACAGAACCGGAACGGGGTGAACGGTGCCGCCGGTGTTATACTTTCCGCATGAAAGCTGCATTTACATATGCGGTTGCCCATAAATTTGATTATTGTACATCCACATTATCTATCAGCCCGTATAAAGATGCCGAAAAAATAAATACTGCCGGAAAACAACTTGAACAGGAATTCAAAAATCTTGGTGCGGAGACAAAATATCTCTATGCAGACTTCAAGAAAAAAAACGGATTCAAACGGTCGCTGGAGTTATCATCCCAGTACAATTTATACCGGCAGAATTATTGCGGCTGTATTTTTTCAATGCGGAACGGAAAAACCATACCGGTATCCGATAAAAGCCCCCTGCATAAAATTTAATCCGGAACAGGAACTTTTTTACAATTACCGGCGGTTCTGGAAATAAAAAGGAAAGGGCACTGTCCGATTTTCTGTCACTTATTTTCTAAGATGAACATTGCTTGCCCCGTTTTCTTACAGATTTTGCACAGTTGATTTTTGTACCAGCCTTTTTTATACTGTTTTCATGCAGGAACAGAATCAAAATGTTTACTCAAAAGCTGAAAATATTAGAGATGTACTGCGGTATGTCCGGAGATTTAAAGATGCGACTGTCGTTATTTATATTGATGACCGGATTATCAATACGCCGCTTTTTACCAGCCATATCAGTGATATTTGTATGATACACGAAACCGGACTGCAGGTAGTTATTGTTCCCGGAGCCCGTCAGCGGATAGATGAAGTTCTTACACAGGCATGTATTTCATGGAGAATTGAACAAGGCTGCAGAATAACCGGAGAAAACGCAATGCCGTTAATAAAAATGGCGGCTTTCGACGTTTCAAACAAAATCATGACCAGCCTTGCCGGAGAAAGAAAAACAGCCGTTATCGGAAACTGGGTACGGGCCCGGGGAAAAGGAATCAGAAACGGCGTTGATTTTACGACATCTGGTGAAATAGATAAAATTCAAACAGATGCGGTAAAAACCATTTTGAGCAATCATTTTATTCCGATTTTCCCCTGTATTGGATGGAGTACAGCGGGTAAACCGTACAATATTTCGTCCCTTCAACTGGCTGCAGAAGTTGCCCGACGCCTTACTGCAGACAAACTATTCTTCTTAATACCGAACGCCTGCATAAACAGTAGTTATTTTATTGTACCACAAGGAATAAGCTCAACTAAAGATGGACAGATACCTGCCCTTAACCTAGATGAAGCCGCTTTATTTCTTAAAGCGAATACAAACAAAACTATCACAGAAGAAATCAATCCGTATAATTTTTTACACATACTGAAAATGCTGATTCCTATGAGTATTGACGCCTGCAACTCCGGTGTTTCCCGGGTTCATATTTTAAATGGGTTGTTAGACGGTTCAATACCCTGTGAAATTTTTTCTGATTTTGGTTCCGGAACAATGATTTATAAATCAAATTACGGCGGAATCAGGAATATGACAACAGATGATATTCCGGCCGTACTAAATCTTATCCGACCCTTTGTAGAACGGGATATTTTACTACCAAGAACAGAAGAATCTTTGGCAACATTATATGAAGATTATATTGTTTATGAATTAGACGGTGGAATACGGGCCTGTGCGGCATTACATACATACGCAAACGGCCAGGCAGAAATTGCTGCAGTTGCTGTTGATGAATCTTTTTCTCATTTGGGAATAGGCCCGAATCTGATACATTACCTGTTGGGCAGAGCCCGGAACCTTCAGTGTAAATCTGTATTTATTATGACAACACAAACAGCTGACTGGTTTGAATCTCTCGGATTTAAATCTGATGTAATAGAAACACTTCCTGAAGAAAGAAAAAAACGATGGTCACCAGAACGTGGATCAAAACTATACAGAAAAAATTTATAACAACTTTTTTCACAGTTTTTCCACAATTATATTTTATTCATATTTAGTGTTATTTTTTATAAATATTAAATATACCGCTATTTATATTGTTTTTATTTATAAAATCTTTTTTTTTCTTTAAATTTATCCACAGGTTATACCTTTGTTTCACGTGAAACAAAAAGATATTTTTTATGCAAATAAATATTATTATACGACCACTAAGTTTTAACATTAGAATAACAGGTAAAAATGAAATCTATCATTTTAAATTTAAATAATACTTCCGGATATTGTTTCACGTGAAACACTCTTCTTTATCGTATTACTCAAGTACAAATATTTTTCTATCAAATTATTCTGTATATATTAATTTCTATATTTTATTACATACATAGAGAAAAAAAATATATCCGCTATAGAAAAATTTTAAGCACATTTTACATTATCCTATATAAAATAAAAAATGGGATTGATATGTAAAAACATATCAATCCCAGCCTGATGTTAAGATATATTCACGATCCCGGAATAAATATATCTCTTATTTGTAATTCTTTATTTTATAATAACTTAATCATCATTAGCAATTCTATCTAACCCTATTACCATATCAGGAGGATCGATAGTAAACACACGAACACCTTGCGTATTTCTACCCTGTTCAGAAACATTTTTTGCTTGTATTCTCAAACTTTTTCCCTGACTGGTAATACATACCACTTCATCAGTATCAGAAACATTGATGGCACCTATTATTTCTCCTGTTTTCTCGGATATATTATACACCCGTTGTCCACCGGTACCTCTACCGTGAAGAGAAAATTCTTCAAAAAGAACTCTCTTTCCCTGCCCTTTTTCTGTAAGAATCATCATTTTTTCATTTTCTACAACCCGCAGAGCTGCCGTTAATTCGTCTCCTTGGGAAAGTCGGATACCACTTACTCCCCTACCGGCTCGTCCCATAGGGCGGACAGAATTTTCTGCAATCCGCAGTGCTTGTCCCCTGCGGGAAATTAATACTAATTCATCATTACCAGTCGTCAACAGAGCCATAACAAGTTTGTCACTTTCATCCAGTTTGATAGCAATTATACCCCGTGTCTTAGCATTACTAAATTGACTTGTCTGGACTTTCTTTACCACACCTGCAGCAGTTGCCATAAAGACATACTGCTCGTCACTGAATTCTTTCAAAGAAACAACAGCCGTTATTTCTTCATTTGGAGAAACCGTCAGAAGCCCTTTAATATGTGAACCCCGGGAATTCCTTCCGGCTTCCGGTATTTCATGTACTTTCAACCAATACCCTTTTCCTTCATTTGTAATAAACATCACATAATCGTGAGTAGAAGCAATAAATATCTGGTTGATAAAGTCATCTTCTACCAGTTTTGCGGAAGTACTCCCTTTTCCACCGGTAGATTGTGTTTTATATGCAGAAACAGGTATACGTTTTATATAACCAAGGTTTGAAATAAGTACAACCATTTCCTCTTCCTTGATTAAATCTTCAATATTTATCTGTTCCACTTCATCGGCAACAATATCAGTTCTTCGATTATCTCCGAATTTATCTGCTATTTCAGATGTTTCATCTTTTATCAAAGCAAGTATTTTTTCAGGATGATCCAGTAAGTCTTTCAAATGAATAATAAGAGTTTCAAGATCTTCCAATTCTTTCCGCAAATCCTGAATTTCAAGGCTGGTCAATCGTTTCAGCTGCATATCAACAATTGCCTGAGACTGAACATCATCAAATCCAAAACGATCCATCAAGGCATTTTTTGCAGACTGCGTATCCTTTGAACCCCGGATTATTTTGATTACTTCATCAATATTGTCAATTGCAACAATAAGAGCCCGTAAAATATGGGCCCGTTCTTCTGCTTTCCGTAAATCAAACTGAGTACGGCGGGTAACCACATTCTGCCGGTGACTGACAAAATGTTGTATTAAATCTTTCAGAGTCAAAACTTCCGGACGACCGTTTACCAACGCCAGATTGTTTACACCAAAAGAAGATTGTAATGCTGTTTTTGAAAACAACTGATTCAATACAACTTTTGCTATGGCACCCCGTTTAAGCTCTATAACAATACGGACATCATCCCCGGCGGAACCGTCGTTTACATGGTCAATGCCTTCAATTATTTTATCCCGGGCAAGTTCCCCTATCCGTTTACATAAATCGTCTGTCCGAACCTGGTAAGGTATTTCTGTGAAAACAATCGTCTCTTTACCACGTTTGTCCACTTCTATAGTAAAACGCCCTCTGATAAGAATTTTTCCCCGTCCGGTTTTATAAGCCTGCCTGATACCTCTTTTACCAAAGATAATGCCACCGGTAGGAAAATCAGGTCCTTTAACAAAAGAACACAACTCATCTATTGAAATTTCCGGTTTATCAATATAAGCGCAAACCGCATCGCAGATTTCCCGTAAATTGTGGGGCGGCATATTCGTTGCCATTCCTACAGCAATACCGCTTGAACCGTTTGCTAACAGAAAAGGAAATTTTGCCGGAAGAACTGTTGGTTCCTGCCGGGTGTCGTCAAAATTTGGAATAAAATCAACTGTTTCTTTCTTTATATCTGCCACCATTTCTTCGGCAACAGTGGACATTTTTGCCTCTGTATACCGGTATGCAGCGGCAGGACTACCGTCTATGCCTCCAAAATTTCCCTGCTTTTGAATAGGCATATACCGCATTGAAAAATGTTGCCCTAAGCGAACTATTGCATCATAAACAGAAGCATCTCCGTGGGGATGATACCGTCCCAGTACATCACCAACAACAGTAGCACATTTCCGTGTTTTCCCAGAAGCATGAAGTCCTTCTTCATTCATTGCATATAGGATACGCCGGTGTACAGGTTTCAATCCATCCCGGACATCCGGCAGGGCCCGGCTGACAATTACTGACATAGAATAATCTATGTAAGCTTTTTTCATTTCCGATTCAATAGAAACCGGTATTAAGGTTCCACCTTCCGGAGTTTTTAATTCTTCCATTTATGTCCTCAATATATCCACTGTTTTACTTTAAAAGCTACACATCAAGCGTTGCGTATACAGCATTTTCTTCAATAAATTTACGACGGGGCTCCACTTCTTCCCCCATCAACGTACTAAAAATATGATCTGCTTCTACAGCATCAGTAAGCTGAACCCGTTTCATTTTTCTATTTGCAGGATCCATGGTTGTTTCCTTTAATTCTTTCCACTCCATTTCACCAAGCCCTTTATACCGCTGCACATCCGCTTTACCGGATTCCACTCCGATATTTTTCAACACTTCATCCCGTTCTTCATCGGAAAATACAAAATACTCTTTCTTTGCATATTTAATTTTATACAACGGAGGCATTGCTATATATACATAACCGTTTTCAATTAGCTGTGGCATATATCTGAAAAAGAATGTCAACAATAATGTAGAAATATGGGAACCATCAACATCGGCATCCGCCATAATGATAATTTTATGATAACGGAGTTTACTGATATTAAAATCTTTACCAATGCCGGTACCCAGCGAAGCTATTACCGGTTGTAGTTTATCATTGTTGATTACTTTATCAATACGGGTTTTTTCCACATTCAGCATTTTTCCCCATAAAGGCAGAATAGCCTGTATTTTCGGATCCCTTCCCTGTTTTGCTGAACCACCCGCGGAATCTCCCTCTACAATGTAAACTTCACACTCTTCCGGATTTTTTGAAGAACAATCCGCAAGTTTTCCCGGAAGACCAAAACTATCCATGCTACTTTTCCGGCGGGTTGCTTCTTTTGCTTTCCGGGCAGCAATCCGTGCAGCTGCTTCTGAAACAGACTTTTCCAGAATCATTTCCATGATACGAGGATTTTGTTCAAAAAACAATGTCAGCTGCTCATTTACCAGTGACATGACAATACCACGTACTTCTGTATTGCCTAATTTTGTTTTTGTCTGACCTTCAAACTGCGGCTCAGGAACTTTGACAGATATAACCGCTGTTAAACCAGCCCGGACATCTTCACCGGTAAGTTTTTCATCTTTATCCATCCGTTTCTGCAGTTTTGTATTGTTTTTCAAAAATTCATTCATTACCAGAGTAAGTGCCGCTTTAAAACCTTCAAGATGTGTTCCGCCTTCTCTGGTATTTATGTCATTTACAAAAGATAAAATATTTTCATTATATCCATCGTTATACTGTAGTGAAACTTCTGTCTGAATATCATCCCGTTCACCGGAAATGTACACCGGCTGCTCAGGTATTGTCTTTTTTCCTTCATTTAAGTACGAAACAAACTGGCGTATTCCACCTTCAAACTGAAAAATAACTTCTTTTGGTGTAGAAAGACGCTCATCTCTGAATATAATTTTTATTCCATTATTTAAAAACGCAAGTTCCCGCAACCGGGTGCAAAGAACATCAAAATTATATGTCGTTGTTTCAGTAAAAATAGCCGGATCTGCTTTCCATCTGATTATTGTTCCCCGGCGGTCGGATGAACCTATTTCCTTTACCGGAGCTTCAGCTTTTCCGGTAAGAAATTTCATATAATACTTTTTACCTTCTTTTTCAACATAGGATTCCAGCCATATGGAAAGAGCGTTTACGCAGGATACGCCGACACCATGAAGTCCACCGGAAACTTTATACGAACCCTTATCAAATTTACCGCCGGCATGGAGGCGGGTTAATACCAACTCCAGGGCACTGATTCCTTCTACCGGATGAATATCAACAGGAATACCACGGCCATTATCTTCTACCCTTACAATATCATCTTTTTCAAGAACAACAAGAATTGTATCACAGAAACCAGCCATTGCCTCATCAATACAGTTATCAACAACTTCATAAACAAGATGATGCAGACCATCTGGACCTGTAGACCCAATATACATACCAGGTCTTTTACGTACAGCCTCCAATCCTTTTAAGACAGTAATATTGGAAGCAGAATAAGATGCATTCATTATTTTTCCTTAAAATAATTAAAATAAATATATGAAAAAAGATACTGAATTCTATGCAAATGCAGGGTTTTCTGTTGGAATCAGTATACCTGTATTGCAGAAAAAAGTAAAGGCGGTTTATAATAGACAAATGGCATCGATAGATTATTTACCCTTTTGGGAAGAAACTATTAAACAGATTGAAAATTTTTTTTTAGAAAATGGAAAAGAAGCAGAATTTCATTTATGGTTTAATATTTCTTATATTGGTTCTCAAGAAAACAAAATAACAGTATCTGTTCCATCAACATATATTTTTGATCAAATGAAATACAGGGGTTATACTACACTTCTCCAAGATAAAATTCTTGAAATTTCAGGACAAGATATTGAATTAGAAATAATTGTTGTACCTAAAAATAAATCTATCAGTACATCTTCTGCCACAAGCAGCAAAACTATACAACAAAACACTGTTACAAAACCACACATATCGGAAAAGAATCCGATACAAAATAATATTCACCAGGAAAAATCTGATACAATAAAACCCGTTAAGAAAAATCACCCTGCTCTGAATCCATATTATACATTTGAGAATTTCGTATCAGGTGATGAAAATGAATATGTGTATAATGCTTCATTAGCAGCTGCTAAAAATCCGGGTAAAGTTTATAATCCTTTATTGATTTATGGAGGAGTAGGTCTGGGAAAAACACATCTCATGCAGGCAATTGGTAATGAAATATATAAAAATTCAGGATTAAATATTATTTACATTTCTGCAGAAAATTTTACAAACGAATTTATCGCTTCAATACACAATAAAACCCAGTCACAATTTAAATCAAAATACCGCAACACCGATGTTCTATTAATAGACGATATTCATTTTTTTGAAGATAAAGAAGGGACCCAGGAAGAACTTTTCCATACATTCAATGCTTTATATGATAATAATAAACAGCTGGTTTTTACCTGCGACAGACCCGTGTCAGAATTAAAAAATATAACCGACCGTTTAAAATCCCGTTTCCAGCGGGGATTAAATGCAGACATTCATATGCCTAAATATGAAATACGCCGGGCAATTATAGAACATAAACTTAACTTTATGAATAAAACACTCCCCGTTCAAATTATAGATGTTATCGCCCAGCACATACAAACAAATGTCAGGGATTTGGAAGCATGCCTAAATACTGTTACTGCTTTTGCTGATTTGACTAAAGAAACGTTGACTGTAGAAAAAGTTAAAGACATTATTGCAAAAACATTTTCACAGAATATTTCAGTTGTTTCAGTAGAAATTATACAAAGAGTTGTTGCGGATTATTTTAATATTTCTTTTACAGATATAAAAGGAAAAAAACGCAGCAAAAACATTGCATTTCCCCGCCACATAGCTTTTTATCTTGCCCGGGAATTAACAGATTATTCAACAACCGAATTAGGAAACGATTTTGGAGGAAGAGATCATTCTACCATTATGCATGGCTGTCAAAAAATAGAAGAAAAATTATATGCTGACTCTACTTTAGAAGAAACTATATCCATTCTCAAGAAAAAAATCAAAGAATATAAAAAAGAATGACAACTTGTTAAAAATATGATAATATAATGTGTATTTTCTGTGTATTTCTTTTAAAATGTTTATATTGTGGATAACAAATACATAAAAAATACAAGTTGTTACAGATATAATCTTTTATAATATAAAAAATTAAATGATTTATTCTGTTTTCCACAACACTTATTATTATTATTACTGATATATAAATTTAATATAATATATAGTAATCATAGGAGGAATATATGAAATTCACTTTTGATAGGGATTTAATGATAAAAGAAGTTGCTATTGCCCAAGAAATAATTTCTACAAAAAATGCAATGTCCATACTTTCAAATATATTTTTAATCGCTGAAAACGACACATTAACCATAAAAGCAACAGATATAAAAGTTCATTTTGAAACACGCATTCCAATAAATATTGAAGAAGAAGGAAGTACAACTATTTTCTGTGATAAATTCATGAGCATACTTTCTTCACTTCCGTCAGGAGAAATTGAATTTGTACAACAAGATATAAAAGTAACAATTAAACCCATATCAAAAAAAGTAAAATTCGACCTGAAAAGTATGGCAGGAGATAATTTTCCTGATTTTACTTCTTTTGATAATATACCGTATTTTGATGTACCTGCTGATCAATTTAAAAATATGATACAGCAAACAATATTTGCAATTTCTGATGATGAAACCCGGTATTTCATGAATGGTGTTTATTTTGAAAAAAATAATGATAACTTTAACATGGTTTCAACTGATGGACGCCGTCTTGCTTTTATCACAAAAGAAATATGTCAAGGTGTAAATGATTTTCCTTCTGTAATTGTACCTCCGAAAATCTTAAATATAATTCTTAAAAGAGCTCCTTCTGAAGGAATGATTTCCATTGCAATTGTAGATAAAATGATATATATAAAATTTGCAAACTACAATTTTTCGTCAGTTTTATTAGAAGGTCAGTTTCCTAACTATAATAGAGTTATACCGGAAAATCAAAGTTATTATTTTGAACTTGAAAAGCAGGATTTAATGGATGCCCTGAAACGTGTAGCATTATTGGTAGACCAGAAAGCCCGGCGTGTTTACTTTGAAATAAATCCTGGTTCATTAGTCATTACATCCCAGGAATCAGATATTGGAACCGCAAAAGAAGAAATACCATGTAAATATGATGGTCAAACTGTTACTATGGCAATGAATTATATGTATGTAGATGAACCTATGAAAGTAATGGATTGTGAAAGAATAAGATTTGAATTTACAGAATCCATGAAAGCTGTTACTTTAAAACCTGTTCCTGAATCTGATTATTTTCATATTATTATGCCCATGCAGATGGAGTAAAGAAAGAAAATTGCCTTTTTTTTCACTGTCATGTACAGGTTTTAGAAATCTCCAGGATAAAACAATAGACCTTCTTTCAAAGGAGGTCTATTTTATTGGAGAAAATGGTCAGGGAAAAACGAATCTTCTGGAAGCATTATATTATTCATCGTATGGCTCATCCTTCAGAACTCATAATGAACAGGAAATAATAAAAAATGGAAGAGATTCATTTAGCGTCCGTTCCATGTTTAAAGAAGAGTCAGGAAGTGTTATTACAATACAGTCTTTCTTTGAAAATGGAAAAAAGAAAATTTTAAAAAATTCAAAAAAAATACAAGATAGAAAAGAACTAGTAAATACCATTCCTTGTGTTCTTTTTTGTCATGATGATTTGGAATTTGCTGTTGGTGAACCGGAACGAAGGAGATTTTTTCTTGACCAAACACTTTCCATGTATGATGATTTATACATAGATGAAACCAGAGCTTATCGAAAAATAGTGAAAAACAGGAATATTATTCTTAAAGAAAAAAAATACGAACTACTTGATACATATGACAGACAAATGGCAGAAAAAGGTTTATATATTCAAAATAAACGTAAAAAAATGATATTTAAATTCAATTCTATTTTTACAAAAATATATGAAGATGTTAGTAATATTGATAATGTAAAAATAGAATATAAACCTTCATGGAATGAAATAAATGATAAAACACCAGATATAGATGAAATTATTGCTTTGCTACAAAAAAAACGTCATATTGATTATATGATGGAAACAAGCGTTTCAGGGCCTCACAGAGACAGAATAATTTTTACAAGAAATAAACAAAAATTCATTCCTACTGCGTCAACCGGACAAAGAAGACTTATTTCTATACTTTTACGTGTTGCCCAAGCTGTTCATTTTTCTGAAATAACGGGAAAAAAGCCGGTATTGTTGATGGATGATGTAATGCTTGAACTTGATCCTGAAAAAAGAGAAAAAGTTACAATTTCATTACCCGATTATGATCAGCTTTTTTGTACATTTCTTCCTGGAGAACCTTATGAACGGTATAAACATAGTACAACCCGTATTTATTTTATAAAAAATGGAACATGGAATGAATATTGATATTTACTCTGCAGCGGATATTGTAAATGGTACAATTACTTCTCTTTTTTCAAACATCAGCAGTAAAAAAATGCATGAAGCTCAGAATATTTATTCTGTATGGGAGTCTATATTACGTTCCATAAAGAGCAGTGTCATACCCAATTGCGGAGAAAAACTACTGGAACATAGTAAAATTATTGACATAAAAGATAATATTATGGTTATAGAAGTTGATCATCCTGGCTGGATACAATTGTTTGAAACGTATAAAAAATACATTCTCAGAGGAATTGAAATAAAAATTCCCGAAATAGTAATAACATCTTTATCATATCATTATAAAAAAGATGGTCAAATAAAAAAAGCACGGACTGTTACAAGAGAAGAAATGGAAAGAAGTTTGGAAAAAAATAATTTTTATGAAAAAGACAAAAGAGTAAAAAATTCTGAAAAAAAAGAGCTTCCCCCTGAGTTAAAATTGATTTTTGACAAATTCAAACAAGTAATATTGACTAATGACTGAAAAATATGGTAACGTGTTCAAACTTATTGTATAAAATCTTGAATTTTATTTAAAAGCAAATTCTTAACAATAAAGGAGACGTGTTCTATGAAAAGGACATATCAACCCAGTAAAGTTAAACGCAATAGAAAATTTGGTTTCCGTGCACGTATGGCAACTCGTGGTGGACGTTTAGTATTGAAAAGACGCCGTGCAAAAGGTAGGTATAAGCTGACTGTTTCTGATGAAAAGAAACCCTATTAATTAAAGAGGGGTATGGAAACAGATCTGCTGAAAACAGGAAGATTTACCCGGAAAGAAAGGGTTAGAAAATCCTCTGATATTCGGCATATATTTAAAAACGGGAAATGTATTAGTATATCTGGAGCTAAATTATATTATTTATATAATAATTCTCAAGTTAATAGGATAGCTTTTACACTTCCCCGCGGTTATGGAAACGCTGTTGAAAGAAATTGTTCAAAGCGTCTTAGTCGTGAAGTGTATCGATATTTTAAAGCATTCCTGAACACTGGATATGATATGGTTTTACTTGTATATCCGGGAAAAGATTCGTTCCGTACACGGTGTGCTCAATTCCGTTGTTTGTGTCAAAAAGCTGGTATTATTAACAAATGAAAGAGATTATGATACGGGTTTTATGTGCCGGAATACGTTTTTATCAGGTTTATATATCCCCCCTGTTTCCTCCGTCGTGTAGATTTTACCCTACTTGTTCTACATATGCATTGGAGGCAATTTGCAAACATGGACCTTTGAAAGGAATTTTGCTTGCTATCTGGAGAATTTTAAGATGTAATCCATTTTCATCAGGTGGATATGATCCAGTTCCTTGATATAGCTGCATAAAAAAGGAGCTCATTTATTATGGAAAAAAATACAGTTTGGGCAGTTGTGCTGTCTACACTTGTTTTAATAGTATTTATGTTTATTCAAATGATGTTTTTTTCTGATGTACCAATAGGTAATCAATCAGAGAGAGAAACAATTGAAAATGAACAAATAGTAGCTTCAAGTATACTATCGCCTACTACTGAATTAATATCAGAATCTGAAAGTCAACAAGAAACAATAACAGAAAATGAAAATTTGGCGGAAGAGCAATTTGTAATCAATACAAATAAAGCACGTATAACTTTTTCAAACAGAGGCGGAGATATTATCGGATATGAATTAATAGAGCACCGGGACGGTGATACCGGAGTTGAAATGGCCGATAACATATGGAGTGAAAACAGAGCTTTTTCTGTTGCTTTTGGAGGAACGGAAAATGCTATAATTAATGAAATATTTAATGTAAAAAGAATTGATGAATATACTATAGGTTTTTATAAAAAGTTTGAAATAAAAAATACAGATAACACAACAAGTAGTTTTATTTTTGCAAAACAATACACATTTGATCCTGATGAATATATGTTCAAATTAGATATTTCAATTGATGGAGATGAAAATTTTCATGGACTTTCATTCAATAATTTAGCATATACAATTCGTACGGCACCACAGATAGGTCCTTATTATGATGCAAAAAACAACAGGTATGAACATAGAACTTTTATGTCTTATACCGGTAGTAAAAAGAAAAAAAATATACTAAATACAGAACAAACGAAAATCTATGATGATGATTATACATGGACAGGTGTAGCAGGAAAATACTTTGAAATACTTGGTATACCAGTAGATCCGTCATCTATGGGAGATGTTTTATATTCGACAAAAATAGAGGTAAATGATTATTCAAATGCTCAAGTCTTGATGACCCGCAATGCTATAACTGGTAATAATAGTCAAGATACATATTATTTCTATGTCGGACCCCGGACAGAAAAAGATTTGAAAATCTATAATAATGCTGCTGAAAATAAATGGAATCTTTCCGGTTTGAAATTAAATGAAAGCATGGAATCAACCGGTATATTGTCCTGGCTGGAAGCAATTCTGAAATGGTTTATGGAAACTTTTTACAAAGTAATTCCGAATTGGGGTGTTTCCATTATCCTTATGACAATACTTATAAAAATATTATTGTTTCCGTTAACAAAGAAAAGTTCATTGGCTTCTTTAAAAATGCAGGAAATTCAACCTCAAATGCAGGAGATTCAGACAAAATATAAAGATCAGCCGGAAAAGATGAATGCCGAGATGGCAAAGTTATATCAGGAAAAAGGGTTTAATCCTTTGTCAGGATGTTTACCTCTTTTACTGCAGTTTCCCCTGATTTTTGCTATGTATAATCTGTTCAATAATTATTTTGAATTCCGAGGAGCAATGTTTATTCCGGGGTGGATACCTGATTTATCTGTAGGTGACAGTATTTGTACACTTAATTTCAACATTCCGTTGCTTGGTAACCAAATCCGTGTATTGCCTGTTATTTATGTAATATCACAATTACTTTTTGGTAAATTTACCCAAACGAGTTCTTCTACTGGAAGTACAGCAACCCAAATGAAAATAATGATGTATGGAATGCCGTTATTTTTCTTTTTCATTTTTTACAATGCACCTGCAGGGTTGTTGTTATATTGGACAGTAAGTAATATACTTCAGCTTGTGCAACAGCTGATACTGAACGAAGTAATAAAAGTAAAAAAAGCTGAAATGGAAAAAAACAAGGAACCGGAAAAAAAAGTTTTTGTTCCGAGAAAAAAGAAATAATTACTATCAGGAGTGATATATGACATACGAATATGAAGGAAGAACAGAAAAAGAAGCGATAGAAATTGCGGCTGCTGAACTTGGACTTGAACGGGATCAGTTTGATGTAGAAAGACTTGAAACGCAGAAAAAAAGTCTTTTTAAAAAAGGATATGTGAGAATTAGAGTACATACAGTGGATACACCGGAACATGTGAATCCTGAGTTTGACGGTACTATTCCTAAAACCCAAAAACATATTTTTGCTGATCCGTTACCCCAGGATGAATTTGAAGAAAAATTGATAGATTTTACAGCATCTGTTATTAGGAAAATGGGATATGATGCTTCAGTTGAAATTATGTTTAGGGAAGACCATAAAATTGGTATGCGATTAAATTCTTCCCATTCATCAATTTTGATTGGTAGAAAAGGTAAAAACCTTGATGCTTTGCAATTATTAGTAAATGTTTATGCAGGAAGGCTTGGCAGGGAAGATATAAGAATTATTCTCGATACTGAAAATTACCGTATCCGGCGGGAAGAATCCCTTGTCCGTCTTGCATATAATACTGCTGATAAAGTACGAATGAGTAAAACTTCTATACTTTTGGAACCGATGAATCCTTTTGAACGTCGCTTGATTCATACAACACTGAATGATATTAATGATGTTGAAACAAAAAGTGAAGGTGAAGGTTTATATAAGCAGGTAAGGGTTATTTATAAAGGATTACGCTGATGAATTCCATAAAAAAAGTACCAGCATTCAGGATATTCTGTTTCTGCTGGCTTTTTTTATCAATACTGCCAATATTTTCTCAAACAGTTGATACTTTTCCTGAATTAGATGAAGCTGTTTTTAATGAGCTGGTTTCAACCGGAAGCGTAAGTAAAGTATACTACAAGCAAGACAATATACAGTTGACGTTGTGTCCTGATACAGAACTGGGAAGTCAACTGATAAATTCCTGGGTATCAGAAGACAAACCGGTATATGTGTCAGAATCATTATTTTATATAAAAAAGCCGGAAGGCAGTACCGGTAATGATATCGATCTGATTTCAGGAATTCTTCGGTCTATTTCTTCCATGGAAGGAATCAAATATTATTCTAATAGCGCAGGCGGAATAAAAACGCTGTATCTGCAGTCTTATACAGTTGACAATCCTTACGATAAAAACCGTATACCGGATCAGACAGATGGTTCAGCAGACAACAGAACGATATATGCATTTCAGGAAGATAATTCTTTCGGTGTAAATACATACCAGATTGATTACCGACAATTAGATAACGAAATATCTATGGTAATGAAAAATGAAGATCCCGTGAAATTTGCATTTATTACTGCGGTGAAAAAGAATAATCTAGTGATGTCTTTACAAATAATAGACAAGGGTTCTTATCTGATTACATATATTTTAGCACAAATGAAATTTCCCGCTTTGTCAATATTTGAATCAAAAATGAACAATTCATTGAATGCTCGTATAACAGCATTACAAAATTGGTTTGAGGAAAGCTATTTTGCTGCAAAAATAACACAGGAAGAAATAAAGGAGTAGTAATGAAAAAAGCGATTACATGTGCCGGTATAGGTATTTGTATTTTTTTAATATTATTTACAGGAGGCTGCTCTTCAATGAGCAAAAGTATGAAAGCAATAGAAGGCAAAGACGGCGTTTTCGCTATTATGGAAACATCTAAAGGGAATATTGTTCTGGAATTGTACTATAAAGAAACACCCCTGACAGTTACAAATTTTGTGGGGCTTGCAGAAGGAACCCTTGATGCGGCGAAAGGAAAACCTTTTTATGATGGTTTAAAATTTCATCGGGTAATCAGTGATTTTATGATACAAGGTGGTGACCCGAAAGGAAACGGAACAGGTGGTCCCGGTTATTATTTTGAAGATGAATTTGTAGATACTTTAAAACATGATGGACCGGGTGTTCTTTCTATGGCAAATGCCGGTGCAAATACAAACGGTAGTCAGTTCTTTATAACTCATGTTGAAACTCCATGGCTTGATGGAAAACATACCGTTTTTGGAAAGGTTGTTGATGGACAGGATGTCGTGGATAAAATTGAACAAGGTGACATAATCGAAAAAGTTTCAATTATCCGGCAGGGTGCAGAAGCAGAATCTTTTACAGCGACCCAATCTGATTTTGACGCACTTAGAAAAAATATAGCTGCCGCCGCTGCTGAAAAAAAAGCAAAACAGAAGGAAGCAGCATTGACCGCAATCAATGAAAAATTCCCTGATGCACAAGAAACAAAAGAAGGTATTTTTTATACAGTTACCCGGGAAGGGGAAGGAAATACTTGTGGTGGAGGTAAATCAGTAGCTGTACATTATACCGGTTATTTCCTGGATGGACGTGTTTTTGATTCTTCCCAAGGAAGAGGAACACTTGATTTTGTCACTGCATCAGGAGGAATGATACCTGGTTTTGATATTATGGTTCAGGAAATGAAAAAAGGTGAAAAAAGAACAGTTGTTCTTCCACCCGAAATGGCATACGGTGATGCAGGAGCCGGTGGAATTATTCCAGGTGGGGCATATATTGTATTTGATATTGAACTAGTCAATATCAAATAATCCGGAAGTAAAAGAGGCAGCAGACGGATGGGGTTTCAGATAAAACAGTATGTATCATTTTTTTTAATGTATATATTATTTATCAACCTCCTTCTGTCTTCTGATTATGTAAACCGGCAGGAACCGGTTAAACTACAATATAGTTTTTCCGGTAATTATCGGTTAACAGAACGTTCTGACTGGTCCCAATATATAAATGGTCGGTATATCGGTCTGACCAGCAGAGAAGTACGGGGATTTCTGCATCCGGATGGATCTGATATAGACGGCATTCCGTATTCCGGTAATTTTTATATTCTTCAACAAACAAAACGCAATAATGTCAATTCTGCCCATGGAATAGATGGAATTCAGCCGGCTTCTTTTATAATAAGTCAGGACGGCAGTATAGAATATAAAACAATATCTTACTACCCACAACTGCGGAATTTTCCTGTATTTCCTGAAGAAAAAGTTACTTCAGGAAAGCGGTGGCAGGCTGTTGCAGAAAGAGTTGTAGATCCAAAAAACAACAGGCAATACACGGTACTTGAAATTCCGGTAGAATATGAATTTGTCGGAGAAGAAACATACAATGGACAGCAGGTTTACCGGATAAAAGCAAAATATGCGACCAGATTTAATATCTATAATCCGCCGGTAGTATTTGATCCGGAATTAAAAAACGCAACAGGAACACATGATGTATCAATTCTTGTTTCTGCAGAAACTGGTGCAGTTATTATGATTCTGGACCGGTTGGATGAAACCTTTATATATAAAAACGGAGAAACAATCCGGTATAGAGGCAGTACGACGCTCTTTACAGAAATACCGGTACAAATAGAAAGTAAAGAACTGTATGAACGGGCCGTTGTAGTTGCCGGTAATATAAATCCTCAGAATAAAATTCCTGTCGGGAAACCGGAAGAAAGTGGTTCTGTGCCAAAGGAATCCGACTTTTTTTCGGATACAGTTCAATCCGGAGTAAACAGAGATACATTAATTACGGATGCTGCTGCAATTGCCGGATCTACAGAAATGCAGCAAAATAACCGGCAACCAGCTTTTGAAGTAGAAAATACGGACAAAGGAGTAAGACTTTCTGTCCGCAACCTTCAGTTCATTGCTGACAGTGCACAGCTCTTGCCTGGTGGAGAAGACAGGCTGGATGCAGTTGCTGAAGTATTAAAAACTGTTCCTGATGGTATGTTTTTAATAGAAGGCCATACCGCTTCTGTAGGTCGGCCAGATGGAGAACAGGAATTATCTGTTGAGCGGGCACAATCCGTTTTAGATGAATTAGTAAAACGGGGGCTGAAGGTAGATCAGTTTATCATTGCTGGTTACGGAGGAACCCGTCCTGTTGCGGATAATAAAACTGAAAATGGTCGGGCTATAAATCGTAGGGTAGAAATTACAATACTTGAATAGAATTAGTAGAAAGAACACCTGTATTTCATTATAATATAAGCATGAAAAATAAACGGAACAAAGAGCTGGCTGTTTGTGGGGTTGCAGCGGTTTCTGCTTTAGGCAAAGAACACCCGGATTCTATCAGGCGGCTGTATTATACGTCGGAACGGGCAGTAAAATTCGGGGAATTATGCAGGCTTCTTGCCAGAAATAAAATTCCGTACAATCTTGTTGAAGCAGGTGATTTGGAAAAATTGTGCGGTAGTGTACATCATCAGGGTGTCGTAGCTATGATAGATGAACCGGTATTAAAACCGGTAACGGCGGAAATAACCGGAATGTGGGTCGAAAACAGAGAACCTGTTTTGCTGCTTGACCGTATTGGCAATGCAAATAACTTTGGAGCAATTATCCGCAGTGCTGCTTTTTTTGGCATAAAAAATATAGTAATTCCTATCCATGAAGCCCAGTCTTTGGTCACTACCAGCACATATCGGGTTGCTCAGGGCGGAATGGAATATGTGTCTGTATATGGTGTCCGGTCAGCTGTTCGGTTACTACAGGATTTGGATAAAAAAATGATTCGAATCGGAACAGATGTCAGGGCAAGGAAATCAGTAGCAAATATCCGTTCGTTATGCAGAAAAAAAAATAGAATACCGTTAATAATTCTCGGGAATGAAGAACATGGTATCTCAGGATTAATCAGGGAAAATTGTGATGAGTTAATCTGTATACCTTCTGCGTTTATGTTCCAGGAATCAAATGACGGCAGTGGGAAGGAACCGCCTGTTGAAAGTTTGAATGTAGCGCAGGCTGCTTCTGTCATACTCTATGAATTATCCGAATCTTTTGTCAAAAAAATTGGCAGGAATAATTATGAAATTTGAAGTGATAAATCATCCGCTGGAACCAATTTTTAATAAAGACAGCAAATTTTTGATACTGGGAACAATGCCGTCTCCTGCATCCCGGAGTGATATGTTTTACTATGCCCATCCACAGAACCGTTTTTGGCAAGTATTGTCAGCTGTTTTTGATGTTCCAATTCCTTTTAATCGTGATGAAAAAATAAAGCTTATTTTGGATAACCATCTTGCGCTGTGGGATGTCCTTAAATCCTGTGAAATAAAGGGAGCGGATGATGCTACCATAAAAAATCCGGTAGCGCAGGATTTTTCTGAATTATTATCTGCCACATCTATTGAACGGATTTTTACAACAGGACAGCAGGCATATAAATTATACACAAAACTTTGTTTTCCACAGACAGGAATTCCGGCGGAGCAGTTGCCGTCCACCAGTCCCGCAAACCGAGGTAGATACCCGCTTAATGAATTGATTGAACGGTATATGATTCTCCGGGACTATCAACGGGCTTTATATAGTGTAACAGGAAAAGGAATTGAACATGAAGCGAAATAAAAAGAAATGGATATTAACAATATTTATTGTATCTCTGCTATCCAGTTATATTTCAGCTGCTATACCTGATTTTTTCCGGGGAAATGCAGGAATTTTCACCCTTAACCCTGTATATGACGGTATTATTGGGGGTGGTGGAATTGCGCTGAATGCCGGAATTTTATTATTTGATCATTTTAACGGATTTCCTGAATACGACGGTAATAAACCGTCTCTTTCTGATGTGAATCCAGTAGACAGATGGGGTGCTCAGCCTTATTCAAAAACATTACATATAACGGGAACTGTTACAGAGGCCTTCGCAATGGCAGTTCCGCTTGTTTTTGTTGCGGCAGATTCTTCCGAGTGGGGGGTTATAGCAGTAATGTATGCGGAATCGATGTTATGGGCAAACGGCATAAAAGAAACGGTAAAAACATTCGTAACCAGACAGCGTCCTTATATGTATTTTGATGGGGCGCCGTCAGATAAAATAGAAAGTGGTGATTATATACGGTCCTTTCCATCCGGACACACAACTATGGCTTTCAATGGGGCGGTATTTACCAGTTATGTTTTTTCAAAATATTTTCCGGATTCACCATGGAAGATTCCGGTTATTGCAGGAAGTATGACGCTTGCTGCGGCAACCGCGGTGCAACGGGTGTTAAGCGGGAATCATTTTATTACAGATGTATGCACCGGTGCGGTATTGGGAAGTCTTACCGGATTTTTGGTTCCATTTCTTCACACCTTACCGGAAAACGATTTACCGTTCCAGACGACTGTTTCTCCCACAGGTTTTTATATCCGGTACGAATACTGATGAAATATTTTGTTTGCTCAGATATACATGGAAGTTTTTCCGCTGCCCGGCGTTTGGTTGATTATTGTACGGCACTTGCCTGTAACAAAATCATTCTGCTTGGCGATATATTGTACCATGGACCCCGGAATCCTCTTCCGGAAGGTTACAACCCAAAAGAAACAGCATCTTTACTGAATACCTGCAAACAGAATATTATTGCGTGCAGGGGCAATTGTGATTCTGAAGTTGACCAGATGATGTTGGAATTTCCAATTATGTGTGACACAGCATTTATTTGTGATAACGGTGTCAGGATACTCTGTTCCCATGGCCATGTTTTTTCACCGGAAAAACTGCCGCCAATGGGTTCAGGCGATGTATTCTTTTCAGGTCATACCCATATCCAACAACTTGTCTGCACACCGGATGGGATTACTTTGTGTAATCCTGGTTCACCGGTTCTTCCCAAGGGAAAATCAGCTGCAGGATTTGCTGTGTATGAATCAGGCAGGATATGTCTGTATAATATGGACGGAATACAGCTGGAAGAAATACGAATTCAAACAGTATGAACAGTATCTGCAAGTTCTACGATTATATTCAGCAGTTTATCTAATTTTTCGTGAGTGACCAGAGGATTCAGCAGGGTAAATTTCAGATAAATATTCTGCCGGTACGTAGTTTGCCCGATAACGACTCCGTGTTCATGGATTAATCTTCTGCGGATTGTTTTATTCAATGTATCAGCATCATTTTGCATTTTTCCGGATGGCAGTATCCGGAATACGACGGAACTGATTTCCGGTTCTGTAACCGGTTCAAAACGGGGATTTGCTTTCAGTTGGCGGTACAGATAGGCTGCATTTTCAATGCAGGTTGAAATGAGCTGATTCCATCCGTCTTTCCCTCTGATTTGAAATGCAATCCATACTTTTAATGCGTCAAAACGCCGTGTTGTTTGCATGGATTTCCCCACGAGATTTGTATATCCGTCCTCTTCATCTTCTTCCCGGTTCAGATAATCGGCATGGAGTTCCAAAGGTTCAAAATCTTGCTTGTTTTTTAGCAAAACAGCACTGCAGCTGACAGGCATTAAGAACATTTTATGAAAATCAACAGTAATTGAATTACATAGATTCAACCG
This sequence comes from uncultured Treponema sp., assembly GCA_944389965.1. GTDB lineage: Bacteria > Spirochaetota > Spirochaetia > Treponematales > Treponemataceae > Treponema_F. Next base: position 14,231 of record CALXOI010000002.1, on the reverse strand, counting down.
GCCAATCCGGTCGTGGTATTTATCTGATAAAATAACGCCGCTTCCATAGGCTGCATCCGCATGAAGCCATAAATTATATTCTTCACAAAGCTCATGGATTTTATCCACTGAATCAATACTGCCGTAATCGGTGGTTCCGATTGTTGCAACAATGCAGAATGGAACGTTCCCGCAGGCAATATCCTGTAAAATAAGGGAACGGAGTGCTTCTATGTCCATTCGTTGCCGGTTATCCACAGGAACCTTTACCACGGAATCGTAACCTAATCCCAGAATATGGGCACTTTTTTCCATGGAAAAATGGGAAATCTCAGATGTATACAGGCGGAATTTACGGTAATTTTCCGGCAAGCCGTATTTTTTTACATCATAATTAAGTACTGTTCTGCAAAACCAATCTCGGGCCAGCAACAGTCCCGTCATGTTTGACTGGGACCCGCCGGAAGTAAAAACTCCGTCAGGAACAATGCCGGAAGCGGAATCATATCCGTATAACCGGCACAGTGTATTGATGACATTCAGTTCTATTTCTGTAGCAACAGGAGATTGATCCCAAGAATCCATGGACTGATTAAAAGTTGTCAGTACCAATTCAGCTGCAATTGTTTCCAGCAGAGCCGGACTGTGCAGATGAGCCATGTAGTCTGTAGAGGCTGTTCTAAGAAAATAGGGCAGGATTTTTTTTGACAGCAAGTCTGTCACAGCATCCAAACCTTTTCCCTGTTGTGGAAGAATTTCCGGAATGGAAACAGCTTCTTTTAGTTCTGCCGGAGATAAACCGCAGTATGCGTTTCCATTGGATACAGTGTTTATTACGGCATTTGTTGTCCGGGAAATTAAATCCCGGAATGCGGCCTTTGCATCTTCTGTGTCTATTAAAAAAAGCGGGGATTGAAAAGTATTATGTCCGTTCACGGGCATCAATCTCCATAACAACGTTTTCAAAAATTGACAGCATTATATCAATATCATCTCTGGTAATATTGAGGGCACACAAGCACCGCATGACGGCACCATTTCTACCGCCTTTTTCCATTACAAGTTTCCGTTCAAAACAGGCTTTTTGCACTTGGGCGGCAATTTCTCCGGACGGAGGTAAAGAACCCAGCTGATCAGGAGTACCTTTCGGATTTACAAATTCACAGCCGAGCATTAATCCTTTTCCACGGACATCACCAATGATGGATACTTTTTCTTTTAGCGCAAGAAGCCGGGATTTTATGTAATTACCTTTTTCTACAACTTCCTGTAAGAATTCCGGCCGGGAGATCCGGTTCATTACAATTGTTCCTGCCCGCATTGCCAACTGATTGCCACGGAATGTTCCGGCATGGGCACCGGGCGTCCAAAGGTCAAGTTTTTTATTGTAGATTACTACAGAAAGTGGCTGTGAGCCACCTATAGCTTTTGATGCCAGGATAACATCAGGGACAATATCTGCATATTCAAAAGCAAAGAATTTGCCGGAACGGCCGATGCCGCACTGTATTTCATCTACGATTAAAGGAATATCCAGTTCCTGGGTAACACGCCGTACTGTACGCAGAAATTCTTCCGGTGCAGGGATAACTCCGCCTTCGCCTTGGATTGGTTCCAGAATAACAGCAGCAGGTTTTGTAATACCGCTTTCCGGGTCTTTGAGCACCCGTTCAAAATATGCACAGGCAGCTTTTGTTCCGGCGTCGCCTCCCAGTCCAAAGGGACAACGGTAAGTATAAGGATACGGCATAAAATACACCTGAGGCATCAAGGATGCGACTTTATTTTTTGCGTTTAAATTGCCGGTAAGGGCAAGAGCACCATGTCCCATACCGTGGTAGCCTCCGCTGAATGCAATTACAGAAGCCCGTCCCGTTGCTGTTTTACAAAGTTTGATAGCGGCATCAACAGCATCAGTACCAGAGGGACTACAAAATTGAATTTTTGCATTATGTTGTAGGTCCGGAGGAAGAAGATCCAGCAATGTGTGCACAAAAGCATCTTTTACAGGTGTTGTTAAATCGAGGGTATGCAGCGGCGCATTAGCAGAAATCATTTCAATCATGGCCTGATTTATTTCGCTGTCATTATGCCCAAGAGCAAGAGTTCCTGCTCCACAAAGGAAATCAAGATATTTATTTCCTTCAACATCTTCAATCCAAGATCCCTGCGCTTTTTTTAAAGCAAACGGAAACTTCCGGGGATAACTTCTCGCATTGGATTCTGTTTCTTCCTGGCGAGTTATGTAAAACAGGTTTGTAGCCGTTGAATCGGTGTGTGCCATACTGCAATCTCCATTACCGGTGGGGTTTGCCGCTATGCGGCAGTCTTATCCTTTTAACCTCTCTTGCTTTTTTAGCAGAATAGAATGCCAGTATACGTTATTTATACCGTGTAGTCCAGTAGTTTTAAATTTCTTTGTACTAAAAATTTATGTAAAAAAATCATTAATATCGACGAAATCTGTTGAGTCCGGTAAATTCTGATTATCCGGTTGAAACGGGCTGGGATTTCCGGCGGTATCAGCAATAATCTGTATGTATGCAGGATTGCGTATATTCCATGTAGAACAGGAGTGTTCTTTCATAAGTTCCTGTTTTTGCTGAACACATTTGGATTCATATCCGGTAAGGTGCTGCAGAAAATCATGGAAAGCATCAATGATATCTGTGGAAAAATACTGTTTCCCCGCAGACTGTAGGCGAGCAATATCTTGTACAGGAAGAATTTCAGCAGAAGAAAATGATTCTATCAATCGTTTTTGAACAGAACCCAAAAGGGAAAAATACAAAATTTTGCAGGAACGAAGATCATTCATTTCTTTATTGTCATATGCGAGATTTTCGGAAAAAGCGGATACCATATCATCTATCTCTTCCATGAAATTTTCCAATACAATCTGTATGGAATCTAATACAGTAGATGAACCTGTAATTAAGTTATCCATATCAGTAACAAAATCTTTTACAGAAACAATGGCATCATTTTTTGAAACTTCAATTTCCTGCAAAACCCGGACGTGTTGCAAACGGTTTATAACAGTTTGTAATGTTAGAAAACTTTGATACGCAGATTGAATATTTTCTGTAACTTTATGGCAAAAGTTATATGTATTTTTTTTACAACTCTGATATTGCGAAAGCTCTTTCATCAGATCTGATTCAGATTGCAGATCGGTATGAAATTTTTGCAAAGCAACTTGCCCTTTACCGGCTTTGTCTTCTGCTATACCGCCGGAGAACAGATGCCGCAATGTTGCTTGTTTTTCTTCTATTTCTTGAATACAGATTTCAATTTTCTGCCATTCATTTTTGATAATTGTATTTCGGTCTGTTATAACTGCAATGATAGAAGAAATTTCTTTTTTTATGTGCGGTATAAGCTCGATTTTTAAAGACAACAAATCCAGTTGTTCTTCTACAGATGCAGAAAAAAGCTCAACGGTTATTTGTTGCAGCTTTTGTTTTAGTCGTGTCCATGTATCGTTGTCAACTGCGGGAGGTAAAAACGTCCTGCTAAAAAGTTCCAAGGTTGTATGGAATTGATGGAAACTTTCTTCGGCAGTTTGAGTAATAGTATCAAATTCTGTTATAGCAGATGAAATAAGGGGTTCCTGTAGGGAAAGCGTGTCATATATCTGTTGCTGACAGTTAATGAAGGTTAAAAATAATGTTTTCAGCTGGGATATAGTAACCAATAAGACGCTATTTGCATCTGATAATTTTTTTGATTGTTCTATCATACCGGAAGATAACCGGTTCAGGTTTTCTGTAATACGTGAAAAAGCCCTGCCGGAATCGCCGGATTTGATGGAAATAACCATCGCATTAAGGGCAATGAGTTCTATATCCTTACTGTTGTTTTCAAGTACTTTTATCTGTTGGTCTATATCAGTAATATTCTGCATACCGGAATCAAGCGTGCTGACAAAATCGGTATATTTGCTTTTAAATCGGACAAGAAAACCTGTATCCGCTTCAGCTGCAACGGTTTGTGTATGTTTCAATTCCTGCCGGATGGAATCAAGCTCTGTTGCAAAAGATGCTTTTGTTGTTTCCAGACAATTTGAAACAGCTGAAGAAAAATCCTGTTCCTCTTGAATATACTTTATGTATTTTTCTTCCATTTTTGTGATAAAAGTTGAATTACTCATTTTTTATTCTCGAATTCCGATTGTAACAACTCTATATCTGTTGCGTCAAGGGAATCCTGTTCAGTGTAAAAAGGTTCCAGTTCTAGAATACGGGTTACTGTTTTTTCCATCGCAGCGGAAAAAGGATTAGACGGATTCAATCGGTATAAAGGAACCCGTTGCGCAACAGACAGGGAAACCCGGCTGTCCCAAGGCAGAACACCAATGTATTTTATTTTAAGTCCTAATTTTGAAACGCATAAATCCTGCAGCCGGCGGAATACTTCAAAATTAACGGATGAATTAACACTGTTTATGATAATGCGGGGACAGATTTTTTTAACTTCAATGACTGCTTTGTTTCCGGTTTCCGGGAATTTGGAACAAAGCGTTTCCTGTAATGATAGAAAAGAACTTTCTGTTCCTGGTGGAATATTTTTTAGAAAATCTGTAATAAAAATTCGTTCGTCACTTTTTGCCGGAAACAGATGGGAAAAAAAGCGAAAAACAGCAGCTTTTAAAAAAGAATATGCATTTAGTGCCGCTGTAATTTCCGGAATTGAAACGAGAACAGCATCAGTTGTCATTAAAAAGAAATCTAATGTGTTGTAGGCGCTTCCGCTGCTTAAATCCATAATAAGATAATCAGCATCCAGTTGCGGTAATTCTTTTATAATTTTTTTCTTTGTAAAGAAATCCATATTTGCAGTTCCTGGAAACAAACAATCTCCGGAAATAAACCGCAGATTCGGGATACCGGTTTCCTGTAGCAAATGGGATAGAACCGGTTCTTGGTGGTAAATATAATTTCCTGTTCCAATATGATTATTAGGAAGCCCCAGCATTGTATGAAGATTTGATGCGCCTAAATCAAAGTCACAGAGAATCACTTTTTTTTCTTTAGCAGCAAGAACGGTTGCAAGGTTTACCGATATGACACTTTTACCGACTCCGCCTTTCCCGCTGGCAACAGGTATTATATTTATCATAATAATAAAATTATAAACGCTATTAAGCGATACGGCAAGAATTTAAATCAGTAAAACGGTTCCAGTACTGTCAGTCCTCAGAATATTTAAGCAGGTAACTTGTAATCAATCTTATGTAACTGTCTGCAAACGGGAAAACACCGACCACAGATAACCTTCTCCTGTTTTCCCTGTTAAGCCGCTTCAAGGTGTTTGTACTCAGAATTTTCCGGCTGTCCGGTTACCTTAAAGGCACACCCTTCTTCAAGGCTCTCTGCCGCTTCCGGATAACTGTTTTCATATTCCCGGCAAAAATCCTTCTTCAATGTCCCGGCTGTTTTCTCTTCCGGTTTTTTCCGGATCAGGCACAACCGGGCTCCACCCGTATCTGTATGTGACTGTGGAACATACGCAAGTATATTCCGCATGAAATGAACCCTACACCTTTACCCCGTCTCCCAGGGTAACGTTTCGCATACCGCTGTTTCCAGCCCGTTGTGGGTATCTGAAACACAGATCCACCGCTTTTAGTACCATAACGGCTTTGCGTACCACACCCGGTGATTATCCCTTTTTTTCTTACAGTGCACCTGCCCATTTACCGGATACTCTTTATCTGGCTTCCTGCTTCGAACCCCTTCCCTTCCGGTGCACTCAGGTTTTCCAGTCCTGACTTTCCGGCTGTCTTTTCTATCTTGCGTGTTGATACTCCGTTCAGCCAGCATCCCTGAACTACCTCAATGCCTGTTCACCACATTTTTTTCGTGGTAAAAACGGTATGTATCCGCCCTGTCTGATTTTGGGTACCGACAGGCACACTGTCTTCAGCCTGGTGTCAAACCGCAGGGTTCGGTACCTGATTCGTTTTTCTGTACGTTCTCCTTTTTACGCTCCTGTTTTGTGTGACTCCCTTGTTTCCATAAACTTGTCCATCACCCATTGCAGCTATCGAAGCTTTTCCGGCATCGGATCTTTTGTCGCCGTAAATGCCAGTAGTTTTTTTCAAAATGTGTTGTATCGTCTTTTGTCCATTGTCTTGTCCTTTTATTTGTCGTTAGCTAACATCATGGAATTTTCAATGGTCCTTTTTTATTCCTTTTGCGAACTTTATTGTATAGTTTCTTGTTTCATTTGTTTATGTCATAATTGTATAACATTTACTAAAAGTATCAGAAAACAGATATGGTATGCATATATTGAATTAGTTCCGCCTGTGTATACGGTATTTCCCATTTTTGCTATAATAATATATATTTTTTTGGAACACGGAGGAAAATATATGTCATTAGAAAACATGATTAATACTTACAGCGAATTTGCCCGATCAAGCAGTTTGATTGATACGGAATTATATGCAAAATACGAAGTAAAACGAGGTCTCCGGGATATAAGTGGAAAAGGTGTTCTTGCCGGTTTAACAGAAATTTCAGAAGTGATGGCATACCGGATAGAAGATAATGATTTGATACCCTGTGAAGGCCGGTTGTTTTATCGGGGTTACGATATACGAGATATTGTCAAAGGATTTTTGACAGAAAAACGCTTTGGTTTTGAAGAGGTTTGTTTCCTTTTGATAATGGGACATTTGCCATCTCCTGTTGAATATGCGGAGTTTCGTAAGATTTTAGGTGATCTTATGATTTTGCCGGATGAATTTCTGCGGAACACGATTATGAATGCTCCAGGGCGGGATATGATGAACCAACTGGCAACAAGTATTCTGACATTGTATACATATGATGAAAAAGCAGAAGATATTTCCATTCCCAATGTTTTACGGCAGTGTCTGCAATTAATAGCCCAGTTTCCCAGTTTGATGGTACATGGTTTCCAGTCATATGCATATTACTACAATAAGCAGAGTCTTATTATTCATACGCCTGAAAAATCTTTATCTATAGCAGAAAATATTCTGCACATGCTGCGTTCCGATTCAAAATATTCGCAGCTTGAAGCCCAGATTCTCGATTTGGCACTGGTTCTTCATGCAGAACATGGTGGCGGTAATAATTCCACTTTTACGAATCATGTCGTTACTTCTTCCGGGACGGATACATATTCTGCAATGGCGTCATCGTTGTGTTCTTTAAAAGGACCCCGGCACGGAGGAGCAAATATTAAAGTTGTTCAGATGTTTGAAGATATGAAAAAATCTGTAAAAGACTGGTCTGATGATGATGAAATCTGCGCATACGTAGAGAAAATTCTGGATAAAGAAGCCTTTGATAAGAGCGGGCTGGTATATGGAATCGGTCACGCAGTATATTCTTTGTCTGACCCCCGGGCTTTAATTTTCCGTAAATTTGTGGAAGAGCTGGCATCATCCAAGCATGCAGAAGAAGAGTACAAATTTTATTCTAAAGTGGAAACATTGGCGCCACAGGTTATCAGCCGACGTAGGAAAATGTATAAAGGAGTCAGTGCAAACATTGATTTTTATTCCGGATTTGTATATAAACTGCTTGATTTGCCGTCAGAACTGTATACGCCTCTGTTTGCCACAGCCCGGATGGCAGGATGGTCTGCCCACCGGATTGAAGAGCTGTCCAACAACGGAAAAATCATCCGTCCGGCGTATAAGTCTGTTTCCGGCCACAAAGAATATGTTCCGATAGATAAACGGGTAGACAACCAATAAGAAGGATTTATGACAGAACAGGAACTGGAGCAGCAGATACGAATATCCGCAGAAAAAACGGTAAACCAGGTTTGCCGGATTAAGCCCGGTGAACGGGTATTGATTGTTACAAATCGGGTTATAAAGCAGAACAAGCTGCCAGAGGCATATCTTATTGCCCGGGCTTTGTATGATGCGTGTATTACCGCAACAGCTTGTCCGGTGCTGATACTTCAGCCGGAAAAAAAATCTCTGGATGCAGCTGATCCGGCTGTAATTGCCGCATTGAAAACAGAACCGTCTGTCTTTTTTTCTATTTCAGAAAATAAACTGGGAAAAGATCCGGAAGGTATACAGCATCCCTATACCGGACCGGACGGCAACAGTTATGACCATATTTTTGATTATTTACTGTATGGAAAAAAGTCGATGCGGGCAGTTTGGACACCGGGTGTGACTTTGGATATGTTTGCTGTTACAGTTGGAATTGATTATGATCTTCTAAACCAGCGGTGTCTGGCTGTAAGTTCCTGTTTCAAACAAGCCGTTACCGTGCGGATAACGGCTCCTGCCGGGACAGATATTACTGTGCCGGTTGAGGGACGGAACCCGTTTATGGATAACGGTGCATTTTATATGCCGGGTACTGGTGGTAATATTCCTGCCGGTGAAGTTTTTATCAGTCCGGTTGTAGGGGACAGACGGCAGGCTGGTTGTTGCGGACGGATTGTCTTTGATGGTTCATTGACACTGGATGATGGGGATATGCTGATACAGCAACCAGTTGTAGTTGATGTGCAGGGTGGTTTTGTTACAAAAATTACCGGAGGGGAAGAAGCCGCCCGGCTCCGGGAAGTGCTTGACCGGGCGGAACAGGCAGCCTTGCAGATGGAAAAAGACGGCAGCCTGCCGGCTGGACAGGGCGGTGTATACGGAGCAAATGCCCGGAATATCGGGGAATTGGGTATCGGGCTAAATCCCGCTGCCCGGATTACCGGCAATATGTTGGAAGATGAAAAGGCGTTTACAACCTGTCATTTCGCTATCGGGGCGAATTATGACGGAGATGCACCGGCACTGACTCATCTGGATGGTATTGTCCGGAATCCGACAATTACTGTTGTAAACAGGGATTCTTCTGTTATAAAAATTATGGAAGAGGGAAACCTGCTGGTATAGTGTAAAACCATCCGGGTCTGTTTTCTATATAGTTTCATAATGAATATAGAAGTAATTTATCTGTTGCAGAAGATGTCCGGGTAATCCAATATCTGCTGAATTGAGAATTTTCAAATCCGGACGGAATGCAGGGTTATTATTGGCTGCCTGTTTTATTTACGATGGGAATTAAAGAGCTGTCGTATTTCCGGTGACAGTAATGGGTAAAAAAATTGTATTGCTGACGGTTGTACAAGTTTTGGCGGAACCGAATTATTATAGCAGGCGACTTTGTTTTTAAAGACTTGATCCAAAAAAGAAATATACCGTTCTGTTCTGGGTATATCTGCGGCTGTTAAAGCATATACCCTGTTGCTAAGAGACAGGATTTCTTTATTGATAAATGCAGATATTCTGATTTACCGGATTTCCGGTGATTTTCAGAGTTTTTTAGTCAGTGTATAACAGACGGATTAAGTACTTTTCCGTATCTGCCAGTTACTGCCGTTATTCTTCAATGTAACAAGCCCCCGTTTTTCTGCATCGAGCGCCAGTTTTTTGAACTGATTGTAACCGAATGACCGGTAATCTATTTTTTTTGTTATATCTCCGAACCTGACCCATCCGGAATCTTCTGATTTACCAGGTGCCGGCAATGCATTCAGCAGGGCAGAAAAAACTTCCGGCATTGATTGGATTGCACTGTCATCCAGTGTCAGATTTTCTTCATCAATACCGGCAAAACGGATATGGGTTTGTTTTACCGCATTGTTTACAAAAGATTTCCAGTTACGGTATCCAAGTTTCCGTTCATCAAAACTGGCATTTAACAGCTTCATTCTGATTTTAACTGCACTGATTGCTGCTGGTTTTCCCTGTTTTTCTTTTACCATGATACTCACGGTTTCTTCCAGCAGTTCAAAAGCCTGTTGCTTCGTCAGTTTTTCATCTTGCCGGTCTTTTTCTCCGGGTGTGTCATCTTTGTCATCAGTTGTAGTATCGTCATCAGCGATAATTTCCCGGTAGTCAAGGTATTCATCCGCCATTTTCAGCAGGTCTTCAGATGCATTCCGTTTTACGTCGCAGATAATCAATGTCTGTTTACCGTATTTCCGCAGGGACAGCAGCAACGGGCGGAAATCCGCGTCTCCGGTAATCAGGACATACCGTTCAATATGGGCAAACTGGAAAATCAATTCAACTCCGTGGGCTACCATGGACATATCCGAACTGTCTTTCCGGGATGCCGGCACATGAATCAGCTCAAAACTGTTGGCGGCAAGTTCCACTGCAATATTTTTAATGTTCGGCTTGTTCCAGTCACCAAATGCCATTGCATAAGAAATATTACCTGATTCTGAAATTTTATCAATAATGGCCTGAATGTATGTTGTTCCTCCGGGCGGGGTAACGTTTTCAATGTCCCAGAGGATGGCTGTATTCATCTTTGGCATAGCAATTCCTGTAATATGGTTTACTAAAACTATACTCTATTTGATATTAAAAGTACAGCAGAAAATTTTTCTGTTGAATATAAACAGAGTTGCACCACTGTATTCTTTCTTATATACTGCATATATGGCAACGACAGTAGACGATAAAAAAATCATTTATTCAATGGACCGGGTTTCCCGAACGTACGGGACAAAAACTGTTTTGAAAGACATTAGTATTTCCTATTACTATGGTGCAAAGATAGGGGTAATCGGCGCAAACGGTTCCGGTAAATCAAGTTTGTTTAAAATCCTGGCAGGTGTTGATACAGAATTTACCGGTGAAACAGCTGTTTCGCCCGGATATTCCATCGGGTATTTGGAACAGGAACCCCAGCTGGAATCTGGAAAAACTGTCCGGGAGATTGTCAGTGAAGGGGTAAAAGATATTACTGATTTACTGGCTGAATTTGATAAAATAAATGAAGCGTTCGGGGAACCGGATGCGGATATTGATAAGCTGTGCGAACGGCAGGCTGCTGTCCAAGAAAAACTGGATGCGGTAGATGCGTGGAATCTTGATTCCCGGCTGGAATTGGCGATGGATGCGTTACGGTGTCCACCGCCAGAGCAGTGTGTAGATGTACTGTCTGGTGGTGAACGGCGCCGGGTGGCGTTGTGCCGGTTATTGCTGCAAAAACCGGATATTTTGTTACTGGATGAGCCAACAAATCATCTTGATGCAGAAACGGTAGCCTGGTTGGAACGGCATCTTCAGCAGTATGAAGGTACGATTATTGCTATAACCCATGACCGGTATTTTCTGGACAACGTAGCAGGTTGGATACTAGAGCTTGACCGGGGGGAAGGGATTCCGTTCAAGGGAAATTATTCCAGCTGGCTGGAACAAAAGGAACGGCGTCTTGCTCAGGAAGAAAAAGGTGAAAGTGAACGGCGCAAAGCCCTTGCTCGGGAATTGGAATGGATCCATATGAGTGCAAAAGGTCGGCAGGCTAAGCACAAGGAACATATCACAAAATATGAGCAGTTGCTGGCACAGGACGGAAAAGGTCAGATTAAAGATACAAAGATAACAATCCCTGCCGGGCCGAGACTTGGCGGAGTGGTAATTGAAGCAAAAAATTTGACAAAAGGTTTTGGTGACCGGTTGTTATTTGAGAATTTATCTTTTACCGTTCCAGCCGGCGCTGTTGTCGGGATTATCGGTCCAAACGGTGCAGGAAAAACGACTTTATTCAAACTGATTGCGGATGCAGCAGGACAAACAGTAGAACGGCTTGATGGAACTGCCGGCGGTGAAAAGCCGGATTCCGGTTCAATTCGGGTGGGTGAAACAGTTAAGTTGGTATATGTAGACCAGATGCGCAGTCTGTTGGATCCTGATAAAACGGTATGGGAACAGCTGTCTGATGGATTGGATATCATTAAACTGGGTGCAGTGGATGAAAAAGGACGTCCAGTGAACGGTGCAGTCAGGGAGGTAAATTCCCGGGCATATTGTTCCTGGTTTAATTTTTCCGGAGCAGACCAGCAGAAAAAAGTCGGTGTGTTATCCGGAGGAGAGCGGAACCGGCTGAATTTGGCAATGATGTTGAAACAGGGTGGAAACGTTCTTCTTCTTGATGAACCTACCAATGATTTGGACGTAACAACAATCCGGGCCTTAGAAGAAGCTATCGAAGATTTTGCCGGTTGCGTGCTGGTTGTCAGCCATGACCGGTGGTTTTTAGACAGAATTTGTACCCATATTTTGGCTTTTGAAAATAATAGTGAAGTTATGTGGTTTGAAGGTAATTGGAGTGATTATGCTGAATGGCGGCGGAAGCAACTAGGGGCAGATGCGGATCGTCCTCACAAAACCGTTTATCGTAAAATGGAACGGTAACAATTTTATTGTTGGCCAGTATGTAATATAGTGCAATAATTGTTTTTTATAATTATAATCGAATAAATTATGTATAAAATCAGCCACCGGTAAAAAATACCGGTGGCTGATTGGATTATATGTCGGATATATAATTGATTATACGGTAAAGTGATTCGTTTCCGTAATAAGTTCCGAAATATTGTCTTTATTTTTCTGAGTTATTTCATTTACTTCCTGTACAGCTTCATTGATTTGAGCAGCACCTACTGCCATTTCATTCATACTGTTAGTAATCATTACCGTTAAATCATTTAAGTGTGCCATTTCTTGGGAAATGGTTTCACCTTCGTTTAACATTTCTATAGATCCATCCCGGACAGTTAGTGTTACTGTATTGATTTCTTTTATCGCTGCAAGGATTTCAGAACTTCCTTCTGACTGGGCAAGCATGGCTTCTGTCAATTTATTACTGATATTCTGTACTTGATTTGCCAAAGAATATATAGAATCAAAACTGTTCGACACAGTTCTTATGGAATCATTCAAAGTCGAAATTTCACCGCTTAATCCTTTGAGTGTTGAAGTTATTGATTTACCTTGAATGCTGGATTCTTCCGCCAGCTTCCGTATTTCATCAGCAACAACCGCAAATCCTTTGCCTTCTTCTCCGGCATGGGCTGCTTCAATGGCAGCATTCATTGCCAACAGATTTGTTTGGCTTGCAATATGCTGGATAATATTACTTGCTTCCAGTAGGCTGCCGGATGCTTTTGTAATGTCTTCTGTTACTGAAGTTGCCTGAGATACTGTCTGCTTGCCGCTGTTTGTTGCAGAAGATAATTCATTGATTGCCGCATCACCTGTTTTCAGGTTGTCAGTAATAGAATTAATATTTGCAACCATTTGTTCAATGGATGCCGATGATTCAGTAACACAGGCAGATTGTGATTCAATACTTGAGTTCAGCTTCTTTATATTTTTGATGATTTCATCAACAGTTGCTGCTGTTTCCGTGACACTTGCTGCTTGGGTCATCATTTGTTCTTTTATGCCGGAAATATTTGCATCGATTTGGTTGATTGCTCCTGTTGTTTGTGTCATGTTTGCAGACAATTCGTCTCCTGTATTTGCAAGGTTTGCTGCAGAATTTTGAATCGATAAAATCAGTTTTCTTATTGAATCAATTGTGGAGTTGTAATCTTTGGCCATTTTTCCGACTTCATTGGATGCATTTACATTCATATGTTGTGTCAAATTTCCGTTACTAAGACTTGAAAACACATTGGATGTTTTGACAATTGGTAAAATAACAGCTTTATTCAGGAAAAAGATGAAAATAACAATAATGATTCCTGTCAGAATCAGAAATATGGATAGCAGATATTGGAATACTGTGAGTACTTTATTGTCTTCAAGAACAATCTGGTCTGTTCGTTCTGAAATTGTCGTAAAAAATGTATCAATCGGCTCCATAATTTTTGCGACTTCTGCTTGATAAGCGTCATCAAAAACAATTCTTTGAGCGAATTCTGTAATTGTTTCTCCGGGAAGAATTGACCGGGGACCGTCAATATATTTATTTTGTTTAATACTTTCCATCGCCTGTTCTTCAACAGCGACCAATGTATTGGATAATTCAGAAGAAAGTGCAACAAGATCCATTTCTTTTTGTGTGCATCCGGTTTCTTTCAATAAATCCATCTGACTTATCTGTCTGCCAGGAGATAATTCTTTTTGGAACGTTGTTGGTCGGGGAATTGTTCCTGCCCGCCAGTTAACGATATTCCAGTATTCGTTCCAATATTGGACATTTCCATTACTCATTACATATAACTGACAATATTTCGTTAAATCTTGGGAGGTTTGCCGTACTTCATCAGCAATTAATGTGGAAACGCTTTTACGGGAAAAATCGGTTATCAATCGGTCTTTTATATTTGTAAATACAAAAACGATAATAAAGGATATTATCAAAAATGCAATCATTATGGCTGAGATGATAAAAAACTGTGTTTTTAAAGATATATTTTTCTTTGTTGTGTGCATAATGTCTCCG
>CALXOI010000001.1 GCA_944389965.1 uncultured Treponema sp. | reverse complement strand
TAATAAACCAGATAGAAGACCTGCTTACCCGCAAAACCGACTGTACCGTCACCAATGGAATGCCCGTCCGCATTACAGGACGCAGGCTCAAAATAGCCGGTGAAGACGAAAAAAACGGACTGTTTTTTGCACCACAAAAACCTGACGGCACAATCGATGCAGAAGAAACCGACTGGACCCGCATAGAGGAAGAAAAATTCTTTAAAAACACGTTTTCCTATCTCGAATTTATCCTGCCATCCACCCTTACACCGGATACAGAATATTCATTAGTCCTGCGGACATCGTCCGGCAGGGGAAACCGAGTGAACAAAACACTGCGCACACTTATCTTTCCTAAACCGTTAACCGTCGTTTCCCAGTAATCTTTTTCCCGGTACAGGAATACAATTCCCCCGTACCGGGGAATTACATAAAAACAAGGAGTTAAAACAATGTGTAAGAAAAACAACTCATTGTTCTGCTTCTTATTCTACCCATCAATGATTACAACACGTACGAGGGCTTAAAAAATCGCAATTTTTTTTGCGAATCCGTCGAAAATCACCTCTTTAAAGCAATAATTATATAGGAGGTGCAACAATGAAAGAATGGAAGGATCTAACATTAACCGATGATTATCTGTTCAGCCAGATTATGAAAGACGAGGACTTCTGCAAACTGTTCCTGGAAATGCTGATGGGAATAAAAATCACCAAAGTGTTGTATCTGGAAGCCCAAAAAGAAGTGAATCTGTTCCCCCAGACGAAAGGCATCAGAATGGACGTCTACCTTGAAGGTGACGATGAAATCTACAACATAGAAATGCAGACGGCGCACAAGACAAACCTGGTCAAACGGATGCGGTACTACCACTCCGCCATTGACGTGGACTCCCTGTTGCGGGGGAATCCCTATGACCAGCTGAAAAAATCCTATGTGATTTTTATCTGCAACTTTGACCTGTGCGGGGACGGATTGCCCGTCTACGAAAGCCGGACTGTTTGGAAACAGAACGGGCGGGAAATAGGCGACGAACAGATAAAAGTAGTGTATAATACAAGTGCGTTTGAAAAGGCAGAAGATCCCAGGTTGCGGGCGTTATTACAGTACTTATCTACTACTACTGTCACAGATGAAGCCCGCCCTATTGCCGACAAAGTAGCCGCCTTCAAACGACTTTTTCCTGACGGGAGGCCCCACATGAAGTATGAATTAGACTTATATGACAAATGGTGCGAAGGTAAGGCCGAAGGTGTGAAGGAAGGTATTGAGCAGGGCTTGGAAAAAGGAATTGAAATCGGGGAAAACAGAGGGCTAATTAAAGGCCGGGAAGAAGGCATACAACAAGGTATACAACAGGGCCGGCAGGAAAGTATGCGGGATATTGTATACGCTGCTTTTGAGCAGGGGTTGTCTGCAGAAGTTATCGCGTCTTTGACACACATGCCTGTTGATGAGGTTGAAAAACTCCGTGAAACTTCCCGGACGTGAGCCGCCTTCAAACGGCTGTATCCGGAAGGGAGGCCACACACTTCCATAACACCGTCTGAACATAACAGAATCACAAAATAGACCGGAAACCATACACTGATGTCAGAATTTTAAACAAAATAACAGAATTACCTCCTTGTAAAAAGAGCACGGTAGATTCATCCTGTATACAGACAGAAAATCTGTTTACCGTTTGCAAGGAGGAAAATATGAAAAAAATGATTGGTATTGCACTGGCAGTCTGTATGCTGTTTTCTACTGCATCACTATTTGCCGGTGGCAGCAAAGAACCATCCGCTGACAAGCCCATAGAACTGATTATGTGGACACACGAAGATGTAAACCGGCAGCGGCTGGAAGAAGCCTGGGCAGCAGAATACATGGCTCAAAATCCCCATGTAAAAATCAGTTATTCTGTGTATCCGTCCACAAAAATACAGGACTTGATTCCTACCGCATATGCGGCACGCAATGCTCCGTCCATCTGGAACATGGAACTTCAGAAAGCCTATCCGCTTCTTGCCCAAGGATTGTGCGCGCCGGTAGATCCGGAAGCACTGGGAGTCAAAGATGAAGCTGCGGTAAAAGCAATGTATGCAGACAAAATGCTCGATCCGGTTACCGATATTGATGGTTCTCTGTTGGGGAAAAAAGGTAAAATTTACGGACTCCCGCTGGAACTGAACAACTGGTGTATTTACCTTAACAAAAAAATGTTTGCAGAAGTCGGACTCAATGCTGAAACTGATTACCCCAAAACCTGGGAAGATGTTATGGCTGTTTCCGAAAAAATTGTCAAACGCAACGGGGACATTGTTATCCGCCGTGGGTTTGATTTCCGCTACGGTGACTATCTTATCAGCTGGGTTCCGATGGTTGAACAGCTGGGCGGAAAAGTTGTTTCCGATGACGGAAAAACTGCTATTGTAAATGAACAGGCATGGATAAAAGCTCTTTCCTATATGAAAGAATGGGGTCCTGTTGGCAAAAATCTCGGTTCACCTACCTACACTGCTGCCCGCAAACAATTTGACAACGACCGGGATGAAATTGCCATGCACCTGTCAGGTCTGTATCAGGAAGCCCGCATGAAAACCGCTAATGAAGAATTCTACAACAGCGATGACTGGATGGTCATCCCGTATCCGGTTTTTGAAGGCGGACAGGATATTGCAAACTGCTACTATTTCCAATACTACATGGTCAATTCCCAAATTCCTGAAGCAGAACAAAAAGAAGCCTGGAAGTTCATTAATTTCCTGCTGAGCCATGCAGAAGACTATCTGCGGGAAGTTGCACTGGTTCAACCGAGAAAAGAACTGCTTGAAAGCGAGCTGTTCAAGAGTATGCCTTACAGCGATGTGTTTATGGCCGACTTGGAACGGGCACACCCGGTTTATTACGGTGCAGCAAGCTGGCAGATTAATGAACTGATTAAAGAAGCAATCGAAAACGTGATGATGAGCGATGTAACACCAGAAGCAGCCGTCGCAAAATTGAAAGCTTCTGCCCAGGAACTGCTTGATAATCAGATGTAACCTCCGGTTACTCCGATAAATCAAGCGGGATTAAGGGCTGTCAATGATGCGGTAAAGCATAATGGCAGCCCTGTTTTCTTCAATCATTATATGGAGGTGAACCGTGGCCCATTCCCTTGAAAAAAAAATAGCCCGATGGGGTTGGATTTTTGTAATTCCTGCACTGATATTTTTTACCATCTTTTCATTTTATCCGATTATCAATGCAATATATCTCAGTTTCTGCAAAAAAAGCATGATTTCCCTTGCACCTCCTGTCTGGATAGGTTTTGATAACTATATCCGTATATTCACTTCCAGTGATTTCTGGAATTCCGTCCGGGCAACGGTTGTCTTTACATTGGGAACCTTTATTCCTTTGGTAATTGTCAGTCTTATACTGGCTACCTTTCTGACACTGCGCCCGAAAGGCTCCCGGGCATTCCAATTGATTTACTATTCACCGGCAGTGTTGTCTTCCGTCGTTGCAGCCCTTATCTGGAAAATGATATTTGAACCCCGGGGGCTGGCAAACCAGTTTGCAAACATTCTGTCAGGAACAACCGGACAGGATTTCCACTGGCTCAGTGACAGTATTATGCTTCAAATTTCCACTATGATTGTCTACTTCTGGAAATATATCGGTTACTTCACCGTTCTGTTTATCACCGGACTGGGCAAAATTCCCCGGGGTATTTACGAAGCCGCAACTATTGACGGGGCAAGCCGGGGACAGGTGTTTTTCAGAATCACCCTTCCCTTGCTAAAACCCACAACCGCACTTGTCTCGATTATGGCAATGTTGCAATGTCTCAAGACATTTTCTACCCAGTATCTGTTCACCCAGGCCGGTTCTCCAAAAGCGCCGATAAATGTCATCACATTGAATGTATACAATACCGCAATGCGGGAATATAACGTAGGCCGTGCCAGCGTCATGAGTGTGTTGTTGTTTTTGTTCATGTTGATTCTGACGGTTATCCAGCTCAGAATATCCCGCAGCGATGATGTATCATACTAGGAGGATTTCATGGAACTTTTGCTGATTCTTACCGGAGCTGCATTGTTGTTTATTGCCGTCATGGTTTTTGCACCGGACAGGATACGGAACTTTGCCATGTCGTTGTTTCTGGTTCTCGCAGCGGTGGCAATCATTCTGCCGTTGATCTTCATGTTTACCGCAGCATTTATGCCGGCTGCTGATATTACCACCATTCCATACCGCTGGATTCCCCGTAAAATAGAGTGGCACAACTTTTACCGGGCATTGGCAGGAAATGACAACCGCTTTACGTTCCTGCGCAACGTGCTGAACTCCCTCATTGTTTCTACCAGCGTTACCGTCACCACACTGGTTCTGTCATCGCTGACCGGCTACAGTCTGTCTAAATTCCATTTCAAAGGCAGAAACATTGTTTTTCTGTTTATCATGATGACCATGATGATTCCCTTTGAAACTATTATGGTACCGCTGTACATGGTTGTACTCAAACTGAACATACAAAATTCCTACCGGGGTCTGATTATTCCGTTTATGATGAATGCGTTCGGGGTATTTATGATGCGGCAGTACCTGCAGACGTTCCCCGATGACATACTTGACGCAGCACGCATTGATGGATGTTCCGAACCATCTATTTTTTCCCGGATTGTTATGGTTAATTCCGGTCCTGCTCTGGCAACGCTGGCAATCCTTACGTTCCGGCAACAGTGGGACAACCTGATGTGGCCGCTGATGGTAGCCCAAACACCGGAATTGAAAACGCTGCCGACATACATTACCAGTTTTACTGAAGAAAAATTCGCAGATGAAGGAGCTATGATGGCCGTAGCCCTGCTGGCAAGTATTCCGATGATTCTGCTGTTTATTTCTTTGTCCAAATACTTTTTAGGCGGCAGCGCAATGTATTCCGCCGGAAAAGAATAGTCAACAGCCACCGGCTGTGATATAGTACGGAATATCATGAACCGCTGCTTGTTAGGGTTTGTACTCTGTTGTTGTTCGTTGGTTCTGTCCTGCACCCGGACAGAACCTGCTGCGGTAGAACAGCAGGTTGATTTAGTCATTTACTCCCCTCACCCGAAAGGAAAAAGTGATTTTATCATTAAAGAATTCCGGCAACGCACAGGATACATCGTGCAGGTTGAATATTCAGGAACAACAGAACTGCTTTCCCGGCTTGACCGGGAACATCAGGACGGAATCTACAATGCCGATGTATTCTGGGGCGGAGGTATTGAATCCCTCGAATCAATGGTTCATTTATTTGAACCGTATCAAAGTCCCCAGCTGAAATACATTGACATTGCCTACTGTGATCCGGCATATTACTGGCTTGGATTTTCCGTAATGACCATGGTGATGGTATACAACACGGAGCTGGTTCCGCCGTACATGGTTCCATCCCGGTGGGATGAACTGCCGTCTTCATTTTTCCACGGCAGAATTATTATGCCGGACCCCCTGCGTTCCGGTTCCGCATACAGTCTGCTGAATGCGGTTCTCGCCGCTACCGGAAAAGAAGACCGGTGGCAGCTCGTGAAACAGATAAAAGAAGCTGCCGGAGAAGCAGGCATTGCGGTGTCTTCCAGTAACGTCAATCCTGAAGTAATAAGCGGCGGCTTTTTTATCGGACTGACATCAGAAGACGCAGCCCTGCCGGAAATAGAACGGGGAGAACCATTGGCTGTCATTTATCCCGAAGACGGAACCATTGCCGTTCCTGACGGAGTTGCCCTCATCAAAAATGCACCGCACTCCCAGGCTGCAAAAGATTTTATCGATTTTGTACTGGGACAGGACGTCCAAAACCTTGTTTCCCGCCGCTGGTACCGGCGCAGTGTCAGGCATGACGTACCGTTACCGGTCGGCGCGGAACCCTTTGATTCAATACATATCCTTCCCTATGATATTTTTACCGCAGCCCAGCAGCGGACCACTATTCTGCGCCGGTGGCGGGACTTGTAAACGGCAGTTCATCAATTTGAATGATGAAACACATATTCCCGGTATTCTTTCGGTGTATATCCGGTCAGACGCTTGAATATCTGACCAAAATACCGGGGATCGGTGTACCCCACCAAATCTGCAACCTCATAGATTTTTACCGAATCATCCTGCAGCAGCAGTGCTGCCTGTTGAATGCGGTACCGGGTCAGGTAATCCACAAAAGTATATGATGTTTCCTGTTTGAAAATGCGGCTTAAATAGCCGGCAGACAATGACAGTTTTTCTGCGGCAGATTCGATGGTGATGCCGCCGATATAATGCGATTGAATCAGCTCTATTGCCTTGCCAGTGATACGGCCGGCGGGACTGTTTTTATCTGAAGATTCATAAGGCGGCAGGATTTCCGGCAGAACCGGTGACTGGATTTCCGGCTGTTTTAGAATCCTCCGTTTAATTCTGAGTATCGCAGCTTTCAATTCCTCGTCATCCACGGGTTTCACAATGTATTCCTGAACCCCGGACCGCATTGCCCGCCGGGCATATTCAAAATCACTGTACCCGGAAAGAATAATAAAACCGGTTTTTACCTCGCCGGTTGTTGCGGCGGAGATTTCACTGATGATTTCTATCATTTCCAAACCGTTAACTTCCGGCATTCTGATGTCCGTTATTATAATATCCGGTCGATACCGGTTGTACAGTTCAATGCCTTCTTTTCCGCAGGATGCACCGCCAATACAGGTACACCCCAGCGACTGCCAGTCCGTTAACTGGACAATTTCCTGTCTGACAAGGGGTTCATCTTCCACAACAAGCACTGTTATCATACGGGCTGCTCCGGTATGTACGGTATGCGGATGGTAATACGTGTTCCTTCGCCATGTACAGAATCGATATGGAGTCCGTACGGTATACCATACAGAATGATAATCCGCCGGTGTGTATTCTGCAGCGCAATACCATTTGAATCCAGCCGGGTATCCTGCGGAACAGATACGATAGTCGTGTCTCCGTCAACACAAGATACTTGCCGCAGACAATGTTGCAGGCTGGAAAGCCGTTCTGCAGGAATTCCGCACCCATCATCTGCAACAGACAATAAAATGTCTTTGCCCTGCGTTATTCCGCTACCGGAACCCTCTATCCGGGGACACAAATATCCCCGGATAGACAGTTTCCCGTTGCCACTTTTTTGTTCCAACCCATGCAGCAACGCATTTTCTACCAGCGGCTGCAAAAGCAACCGTGGCACAGAATAATCCAATATAGCCGGTTCAATTTCTTCGTCCAGCACAAAACGTCCCGGCCACCGGTAGGTTTCTATATCAAAGTAACTACGGATATGGTCAAGTTCCGACCGGAGCGGAACGAAATCCCTTTCCCCGCTGAATTCATTGCGCAACAACTTACCCAGACTGATTACAATATCCGCGATATCCTGGTTACCAGACAATTTTGCCATAGCTTTTATCGAATTCAATGTATTATAAAGAAAATGAGGATTGATCTGCGCCTGCAGTGCTTTTACTTCAGAAATACGCAACCGGCGTTCCTGTTCCACGGTATTCTCCATAAGCAGACGGATTCTTTCAACCATGCGGTTAAACCGTCTGATAAGAAAAAGCATTTCTTTTGTGGTACTAATCAGGGAATGCGGCTCAGGACAACAACTGTTCAGGTTTCCGTTCTCTGCCTGATACATAGCTTTGGTTAGGGACTGTATCGGGGAAGCAAGGGATTTTGACAGGACAACAGCAATGACACAAGCAGCCGCTCCGGTAAACAGGGCAAGCAACAATGCCATAGACTGGAATTCATGAAGATACCTGAATGCGGCAGGTATAATCAGTTTTCCGCACACCGTAATATCTGTTCCGTGTATTGTACTGCCGGCTACAGTATCTTGTGTTTCCTGTAGAAAAACTTCATCAAAAAACGAAGCTTCCTGTTCCGGGTGGAAATAGCTGAACATAATACAGCGGGTTGAATCATACAAAATGAGGGAACTGAATGTTGTCTGAAAATCACTGATTCCGGTAATACTGGAATGAACCGTGCTGCGGAGAATGTCAACAATAACGTATCCGACCGGTTCAACTTCTCCGGCAACCATGACAGGTGCAATTGCAGCGGCAACAACACTGTTGCCCGTATCAGGATGGGGTTGGGTAAACAGACACGGTGTCCGCTGTTGTGACAAAGCCCCGAACACACCCCATGATCCATACGCCGCATCCGTGTACTGTTCGGGAATTATCCCCCGGGAAAGACTCCGGCGGTCTGCAGAAATAACAAAAACCTGATACCTGCCGGAAGATTCAATAAGCCGTATCCGCTGGAATATATCTGAAATCAGCAGACTTTGTTTCAATTTCTGAGGGTTGTTCCTTTCTAGAGGAAACTGACAATAATCCTGTATTACCGGAAGATCAGCCATATCTGTAGCAGTCTGCAGAGCTGTCAGTACATATTCACTGACAATATTGTTTATCTGTTCCATGATGCTGTTCTTTTGCTGTTCACTGTGCCGGGTAATCACCTGCTGGAATACACCGGTAACCACAAAAGAAAGAACAAAAATCGGGATGAAACTGCACAGCACAAAAGCTAAAAACAACCGCCAGAAAAACGGCAGGTGAGGTATCTTCATATTTTATACTATACCATAAGTATATTACTTTTACCGCACAAAATATTCCAACTTGATACAGGAAAACAAATCATACAGATATACCGGAAAAACGGTGTCACCGGCAGAACAGCCGCATAAAATCAGAACACATAAAATCCGCAGCAGAACCATCAGTCCGGACGTCCCAAACAACATCCTGTCATGTCCGCAGCCGGACGAACCGGTACGGCAGACTCCGGACACCTCAGAATCCGGCCAGAAAATCACACAAGCCTATTACCTGTAACCAATCCCGCAAACCGGAACTTTTCCACCTCCAGCCCGGACAGAAAATTATAACGTTCCGGTTACCGTACCCGTTATCCCGCTGCCGGACTCCGGCTGAATATCCCGGCAACAGAGGCGGCAACCCGTTCCCCGTCCATTGCAGAAGAAACAATACCGCCGGCATAACCAGAACCTTCCCCGGCAGGATACAATCCCCGTATCAGAGGGCATTCCCCGGAAACCGCATCCCGGAGTATTCTGACCGGCGTGGATGTTCTGGTTTCAGGAGCAATCAACACGGCATCCTCTGTAATAAACCCCCGCATCCTTGTATCAAACTGATATACGGCAGTTCTCAACCGTGTACTGATATGTTCCGGCAGCCACAAATCAAGACGGGACGGAACCAGCCCCGGCGTATAAGAAGATTCCGGCAGTGACCGGGAATCATTCCCGGAAAGGAAATCCGTCAGCCGCTGGGCAGGAGCCTGTTGCCCGTCCCCCTGTTCCAGTGCCAACCGTTCCAACCAGCGCCGGAAATACAACCCGGCCAGCGGATTGTTTCCTGAAGAAACCTCTGCCGGTACAAAATGGGTGCTGTCACCGGTTCCGCAACCGCAACCAGTAAATCCGGAAGGGGTCACGGGCATACCGGCTTTCCGGAGCATTTCCGCCGCATCCTCCGGTTTTATTTCCACTACCAATGCCGCATTTGACCACCTGCCGCCCCGGCTGGACGGCGACATACCATTCACCACAAGACCATCGTTACTGCTGGAAGAAGGTACTACAAGCCCTCCGGGACACATACAAAAAGAATACACTCCTCTTCCGTCAACCTGTGCTGTGAGCCGGTATTCAGCTGCCGGCAGTTTTCCATCAGCATCTTTACCATGGTATTGAATCCTGTCAATCACCGCCCGGGGATGCTCAACCCGGACACCCGCCGCAAAAGTTTTTTGTTCCAATGCCGCCGGGGCGATGCCGGCGATGTATTCATATATGTCATCTGCAGAATGTCCCGCAGCCAGAATAACAGCCGGAGCAGAAAGCAGCCGCTTTTCACCGGTTATGGTGTTGCATATCGCAATACCGGTAATATGCTGCACTGCATTCTTTTCTCCTGTACCGGCAGAATCAGATAACCCTTCTCCAGAAGATTCCAACAAGAATCCGGTACACCGGCTGTTGAATAGAACCTCTCCCCCCAGCGAGCAGATGTACTCCGTCATATTATGGACAATCCGTGGTAAAAGATCTGTCCCGATATGGGGATGGGCATCCGTTAAGATTGAATCCGGCGCACCAAACCGGTTGAAGATCCTGTAAATCCGGGCTGGGTTTCCCCGTTTATGGGAGCGAGTGTAAAGTTTTCCGTCAGAAAAAGTTCCGGCGCCACCTTCCCCAAAACAATAATTTGAGTCAGGATCAACCCGGTACAGACGGCTGATGTCAGCAATATCCCGTTTGCGTCTGGAAACAGTACTTCCCCGCTCTACAATAACCGGTGTAATACCGTTTTCCAGCAAGCGCAGAGCTGCAAACAAACCGGCTGGCCCGCTGCCAATAATAATTACCCGGCGGGACGGATCTGCCTGCCGGTATTCGGGAAGCGGTTCTCTACCGCCGGGCACCGGAGGAATATCCGGTTTTGTATACACCGTATATTTCAAATGGAATTTAACTTTACCATGCCGGGCATCCAGCGATTTTTTCTTGAAAACCACCGCCGTAACATCTCCAGCAGAACACCCCAACCGGCGGGCAGCAGAAGAGCGCAACTCCTGCCCGGTAAGTGCACCGGCTGCAGCCGCAGCGGAAGAATAAACCGTAATCGTAATATCCTGAATCATAAAGAGAGTATACTGGATTCATTGGCATCTGAAAACTGCATTACAACAATTTAAGCTGTTCAAATGTAACCGGCAACGGGGATAAAAGACTCTTTCCCAACAATTTTTTTTCCATTTGCAGAAAAGAGTCCCTGCTGATATTTCTACCGCCAAACCGGGCAATATTGTCGGTATACACCTGGGAATCAATCAGCATTCCGCCACACTGCCGGAATGCCAGCACAAACCGTACAAACGCAGATTTTGCAGAATCCGGTTCGGCCGAAAACATCGATTCGCCAAAAAATACCTGTCCAATACTGACACCGTAAAAACCACCAGCCAGCGTATCGCCATGCCAGGCTTCCACAGAATGGGCGGCACCGGCTTCATGGAGCCGGCAGTAAACATCAATCATCGCCGGACCAATCCACGTACCCGTTTGTCCCGGGCGGACAATTCCGGCACACCGGGAAATAACCTGCTCAAAATCCCGGTTCATCGTATATCGGAACGGACTATGCTTCATAAAACGCCGCAACCGACTTGGAACATGCAGTTCTTCAGGAAACAGCACAAAACGGGGGTCCGGAGACCACCAGCATACAGGCTCACCACGGGCTTCCTCGTACCACGGAAAAATTCCCTGCAAATATGCGGAATATACAATGTCACAGTCAATCCGTTCTGTCACCGCTACAAGGCTGCGCCCCGGTTTTAAATGGAGCGGAAACAATACCGGCCGGAATGAAAACTCCGGTTCAACAGTCGTCATACCGGAATGATACACGTTTTTCCGGTGACGGTTCAACACTGCAATATACCGTCCCCCCTTTTGCCAACCGTCCGAACAAAACCATATCCACCAGCGGGGAAACAATCTGCTCATCTATCACCCGGGTAATATTCCGGGCACCAAATTCCCGTGAATATCCGGTTTCTGCCAGATACTGTATACAGTCATCGTCCGCATGGAGCACCACCTTTTTATGCCGCAGCCGGGCAGCGACAATATCCATCTGCTTCCGCACAATAGAACCGGCAACATCTATATTGAGATGTTCAAAGGGAATAACCGCATCCAGGCGGTTTCTGAACTCCGGTGTGAATGTATGCTCCACCGCTTCCAGCACGGCTGACTTTCCGGCACTGACACCCCCAAAACCGATTGCAACCCGGTCAATATCCCGGGCGCCGGCATTACTGGTCATGATAAGTATCGTGTTTCTGAAATCAGCTTTTCTACCCTGATTATCCGTAAGCTGCCCGTAATCCATAACTTGTAGTAATATATTGTAAATATCACTGTGGGCTTTTTCAACTTCATCCAAAAGAACTACGGAAAACGGCTGCCGGCGCACGGCATCAGTCAACAGTCCGCCGTCTTCAAAACCGACGTAACCAGGCGGGGAACCGATTAACCTGCTGACGGTGTGCTTTTCCTGATATTCACTCATATCAAACCTCAGCAGTTTCATTCCCAATGTATCAGCCAGCAGCCGCGCCAGCTCCGTTTTACCCACACCAGTCGGTCCGGCAAACAAAAATGATGCAGACGGTTTATCCGGATCTTTCAGTCCTGCCCGGGAACGTTTAACTGCCCGTACAACGGCAGATACCGCCGCCTGCTGCCCGAAAATACCGGCAGACAAAGTACTTTCCAGTGACGCCAATCTGGTCCGCTCATCCATACTGACGCTCCGCTCCGGAATCCGGGCAAGCTTAGCGGTAATTTTTTCCACAAGTGCAACGGTTACCCGGGGTGTTCCTTGCCGGGCATTTAATCCGGCAGGACGGTTCATCTGTAGGAATGCACCGGCTTCGTCCATAATATCAATGGCTTTATCCGGTAGACGGCGGTCTGGAAGATACTGTACCGACAAGTCAACTGCAGCCTTGAGTGCTGACGGTTGATACACCACGTTATGGTACTTTTCATAAGCAGGCCGCAGTCCTTCCAGAATTTTAACGGTTTCCGACGGGAGCGGTTCCAGAATATCAATTTTCTGAAACCTGCGGGCAAGCGCCCGGTCTTTTTCAAAAATCCGGGTATATTCTTCTGTAGTTGTGGAACCGATACACCGGATTTTTCCAGATGAAAGCAGGGGTTTCAACAGGTTGGAAGCATCAAGGCTTCCGCCAGCACCAGCACCGGCGCCAATAATTGTATGTATTTCGTCAATAAACAGAATTGCCTTTTCTTTTTTCAGCAACTCGTCTGTTATCCGTTTCAGCCGGTCTTCAAAATCGCCCCGATACTTTGTTCCGGCAACCAAGGCTCCCATTTCCAGACTGTACACGGAATACCCCTGCAATACCGGAGGAACTGTTCCTGCGGCAATACGGGCGGCAAGCCCCCGGGTAATGGCTGTTTTCCCTACACCGGCATCTCCGACGTGAACCGGATTATTTTTTAACCGGCGGCACAACACTTGGACAGTCCGTTCCAATTCCACTTCCCTGCCCACCAGCACATCAAAGACACCGGCAGTAGCGGCAGCTGTCAAATCCGTTGTGTACCGTTCCAGGGCAGATTTCCGGTTAACCGGCTTCTGTTTTATACCGTCAATATCTGCGGCGGAAACAGTATCAGTACCTTCTCCAGATTCAACTGCTGCCTCGTCCATTGTTTCCGGTTCCGTTCCGGATAAATCCAGTGCGGCAGAAATTTCAGAAGGTAAATCTGCATTTCCTTCATTGTTGTACCGTAAATAACTGACAACTTCTATCAACCGGAGCCGTTCTATGCCACCTTTCCGCAGATAATATGAACAATAATTATTTGTTTCATCCAACATACTGATAATGACATCCGTAATTCCTACTTCCTGTTTTTCCGCTGCCGCACATTGATAAAAAGCCCGTTCAATGACAGCCTGAAAACCAGCTGTCTGAATCGGAGCCCTGCCTTTAATAATAATCATATTATCTTTTAAATAGTTCTCAACATTTTTACGGATTGCATCTACATTTCCACCGCAAACCAGAAGCAGATCACACACCGGCGGGAAACGGAGAGATGCGCCCAGCAGATGTTCCGGAGTCAAAAACTCATGTCCTGCCTTTTCCGCATCTTCAACTGCGGCATTGATTATTTTTTGCAGTTGCGCTGTTACTTTCATTAAATACTCAATCCTCCTTAAACTACCGGACAGCAGCAGGAACAACATAAGCCGCCGGTATCATACAACAACATTCACGCATATTGAACGATAAGCTATACAGGTTCATCATACTTCCTGTAATTCACACCGCAGCGGAAAGCCGTTTTTCCGCGCAAGACGGGTAGTCAAACTCACACGGGTAACCGCAATATCGTACGGATATTTTCCCACAGAAGCCTTTCCCTGCCGGTGGACGGTCTCCATCAAAACAACCGCTTCATCAGGAGTTTTATGGAAAACTCCGGTAAGAATTTCTACGACAAACTCCTTTGTCGTGTAATCATCATTCAACAATACAACCGTATAATTTTTTGGTTCATCAACATCAATGTCAGTGCAGGTTGCACTTTGAAAATCAACTTGTTGTTCCATAAATATACTATAACACCTTTTAAAATATTGTCTATTTTTTACGAAAATCCACGGTAAAATACAGAAAAAATCTGCTCCGGATCGGTCTGACAACGGCGGCCGGAATATACAACATATTATCCAGACAAAAGCTGATTATAAAACAACGCCAGTACTGGGGTATCAAAAACCTATCCCCAGGATTAGCTATATGCTGACAAAAATACTGGCATTCGTTTTACTTTCGAACAGGTACATCCTGAAAACGCTCCGGTACCGTCAAGGAATCAATTCTATTGTTTCACCGACATCATTCAATGTTTCTGTCAATGTCCCGCTGAATACAGTCTTTTTTCTGAAAAAACCTGTTTTAGCGGTTACCGTCAACTTTTCGCCATCCCAATACAATTGTCCCCGCCACCGGTTTATGTCTTCCAGCTCCGCCGGCAATATTCCGGATACACTGAATGCATAAAAATGAGCATCCAACCGCAATGGATTATCACCAGACACCGGTTCTTTGAGGTTATAAATAGTTGACGCCGCATCTGTCAATTTCACGAGGATTACACTGAATGCCTCGTCATTCAGAACCACACAAAAACCGGGAAAAATCGGAAGCTCCGGCAGTAATCTCATCGTTGACTGATATTCTGTTTTCAAACGGGAATTCCCCGTCATAACAAAAGGAACAGCCGCATCTTGGAAAAATTCATTGTATGTATCCCGCAGTGTTACCGGAACGGTTACTTCTTGTTGCGATGCGGAAAACTGTTTCCGCAGATTTTCATACACTTGAATCCGTAACCGTAGCAGTTCTATCAATTGGGAATACGACCATGCTTTTGATTCTGCCTGCGCTTTGTATGTCCGGGCATTCTCTGCCATAATGCGGTCTCCAAAGCTGGTCATGTTTTTAATCTTGGGGAAATTAATTTGATTCAATAACGTTACGGTTGTAAGCAAATCAACTGCATTGTACCCCCACCGGGAAATATCCGCT
Source organism: uncultured Treponema sp. (assembly GCA_944389965.1). Lineage (GTDB taxonomy): Bacteria > Spirochaetota > Spirochaetia > Treponematales > Treponemataceae > Treponema_F. The sequence continues at coordinate 41,986 of CALXOI010000001.1, read as the reverse complement.
TTTGAAGCATATTCATTGTATAAATCCAGCTCAGATTCCAGCATTTGAATATACTTGATATTGCCCTGCACCGCTTGATCCAGCTTGACCCGTTCTTCTATCGGAATCTGGGAACCGGGAATCAGCCGCAGTTCTGGAGAACCGTACATATTGAGTGATGTAGAACTGTATAAAACTGATGTAAGACCGGATTTTTCTTCAGGATGAAGGTTCAAGGCGGAATTTGTCATAAAGAAAATAAACCTGTCCCGCTGGGGTGCTGTTACTGCTGTTACCGGAATTTCATTGTCGCTCCGGGCAGACAGAGGTCTGGTAACAGAAACCTGTTCCCGGTAATCCACTATTAACCGCAGATAATTTTCAGTCGCCGCCACTGTAGAAGAAAATACCTCTTTGTTTTTTCCTCCGAAAACTTTTGTAAGCAGTGATTCAAATTCGGGATACTTTGATTCCAATTGATCCGGCCCGAATTCAAAAGTGGCAAAAAACTTTTTTTCCGTTCCGTCATAGCCGGGATCATTTCTGAACATATATGACCACATTTCCACCGGATGTATGGTAATCTGCTTTGTTTCATCCAAGTATGACAGATATAATGTGCATGCCCCTTCGCTCAGGGGAAAATCGGGTATGGAACAGGTAACGGTTTTATTCCGGGTGCCGTTCTGCCAGATAAAACCCTGGTAGGATATTTCCTGTTTTTCACCGGTTAAATTTTCCTGTTCGGCAACAGGCAGTCCGGCAGGGGTAACCGGCAGAAAAACAGATTCTTCCAGATACAGCGGAACAGCGGTGAATTCCCAGTCTTCAGGCTGCATATCCATGATTGCCTTATGGTAAAAACCTGTCTCCCCCGCCTCATTTAAACCGGCAACCCGCAGTTCCCGGGCCGCATTTCCCTGTCCGTTTTGAAAAATCGTAATATATCTGGTCAACCGGGCATTACCGCTCAACGGAATTTCGGGCTGTCGAAGCCATGGTTCTGAAGGAAGCCCCCAGGGGGAGTAATTTGACCAATAGTCGGCTCCGGTATACTGTTGGGGCAGCTTTTCATAAGTATACCGGAAAAACATAGGGTCACAACCGATGGTATCAAAATCAGCCAGCCGGGTGTACATAACACCGGCCTTGTTGATGACAAACATTGTAGAAGCGCTGGCACTCAGGTTTTCCGCAATGAATGCACCCCGTTCCGGTCCCAGCAGGCTTCTGCTGAAATCAGATGGGAGCCCGGAATCTGTAAACCGGATATGCTGCCCGTCTTCCGTCAGAAAATACAGTGTTTCTATTCCCATTGTCCCGTAATGGTGGGGATTACCGAATATATCTTCATGCCACAGGACATCCTGCCGGCGGGTTCCTGCCGCCCATGCACGCTTATCTTTGACCAATTGGTTCTGAACCAAATGTGTCTTTTCCGGCCAGCCAAAAGTATTCAGCCACTCAAAAGGTTTTCCGGGCGCATTGTTATTCGTAAACATCTGATACATCCCGCCGGCGGAATCAAAAGCAAACAGTGAATCCGCATCTGCAGAAATTTCCACAATCTGTTCAGGAACCGGAAAATCCTTGCCACCGCCGGGCAGTCCGGTTCCGTTTATGGGCTGCCACTCTGTTTCATCTTTGCCGGGATTTGAATATCCGGCATCCGGCATCAGTTTATAATAAATCAAGCCGTCTACCAGACAAAACTGGTAATCCCGGCAGAATGTCTGCGATAACGTTTTAATATATACCTGATCCGGAAAAATTCCATTGACATAGGAATTGGATTCAGGCAATGCAAGCGGAACAGGTGTTTGATGATAGAAAGCTGCCAGTGTTTCAGGAGAAGATACAGGACTTACAGTGCAGGAACACAGGATTGTGACTCCTGCTACAATACCAGAAAACAATAAAGATAAATATAGTTTTACCTTAACCATAAATAAAATCTACTATTTAAAATAAAAAGAATCAAATCTATATCCTGTTTAAAAACATATCTAATAGAAAAATTTTGCTCGATCCGTCATGGGAACAGGATACAGAATATCCGCTTGTATAATCGGTTCCGGCAGAGTATAGTTACTTCTGAGGTAACAATGAAAGACGCATTTCTTGCAGTACGGTGCAGCCAAGACAACGGAATCTGGGCCCAGTGCATCTGCCGTGAACATTCTCTATATAACAGGAATAACGATATCCGTTCAGAATTTGAGCGGGATTATACCCGGTTGCTTCACTGCGAGGCGTTCCGGCGCTTGAAACATAAAACACAGGTTTTTTTTGCACCAAAAAATGATCATGTATGTACCCGGATGGAACACGTTACCCATGTTGTTTCCGTCGCTACCACAATTGCAAAATACCTTGGTCTGAATGACCAGCTGGCATCCGCAATTGCATTGGGTCACGACATCGGGCACGCTCCCTTTGGTCATTTTGGCGAAGTCTGCCTGAACGGAATGCTGGAACAGAAAAAAGGTCAGAATGCCCCCAAAAAATTCTGGCATGAACGGAACAGCTTGTTCTTTGCCGACTACATTGAAACGCTGCAGGACCCTGACGGATACGCCAGAAATCTTGACTTAACTTATGCAGTCCGGGACGGAATAATCTGCCACTGTGGTGAAGTTGACGAAGACGGTATCCGTCCCCGGGAAAAACCGGTTGATTTGTACCGGATGAAGCGGGCGGGCAGTATGCAGCCGTACACGTGGGAAGGCTGCGTTGTAAAATTATCAGATAAAATTGCCTATCTGGGTAGGGATATTGAAGATGCCCGCCGGTATCACATACTTGATATGGGGGCATACCGGCAGCTGCGGGAGATTGTTGCTTCCTGCTTCGGTTTTACCACCGGAAAAACTGTAAATACAACAGTTTTGATAAACGACCTTATTGTGGATTTATGTAACCAAAGTTCTCCGGAAGCGGGTCTCCGTTTTTCACCGGAATATTTCCGTTTTATCACCGAATTAAAAAAATTTAATTATGCAAATATTTATTCCCACTGGCGGCTTCAGGAATTCCAGCACTATGCATCAAATATTATCAGCACAATTTATCATACCCTGATGAAAACCTTTCCCTTTGCCAGAACCGGTAAAATTTCCTTCAGTCTGAAACAATTTCCGGTACTCAGCACAACGTTTGAAAGCTGGCTTGTAAAATATACTTCCTATGATTTGGAACGGAAAGCTTTTTTAAAACTGGACCGGATACAGACTGTGTTTGATATTCAATCAGAAGAATCATACCAAAAATGTATTATAGAATTTATTTCCGGTATGACAGACCAGTTCGCAATTTCTATTTATGAAGAAATCATCAGTTTTTAACTATTCCTGGCAGCTGGAAGCGTAAACATCTTTGCAAACAATAGGAAATACGGTAGTATGCAGTTTATGAATGCAATTATAACGGTAGTCGGTACTGACCAAGTTGGTATCATCGCAAAAGTCAGCACATTTCTGGCACAGCACCATATCAATATTGCTGATATAAGCCAAACAATTTTGTCCGGCAACTTTGTCATGATGATGGTTGTTGATCTTGCAGAAGCAACGGTTCCCATTGAAACACTGCGGACACAGATGCAGCAATTGGGTACCGATATGGGTGTTGAAATCAACATTATGAACGAAAAGGTTTTCAGCGCCATGCACCGTATTTAGTCACACCTTAAACGTTCTGATAATAACTGAATACGCAATAAATAACGGCAATGCGGCAACAATCCATGCAAACGGACCGGCATAACAGATACCGGCGTATCCCCAGACAACCGGCAGGGTATATGCTGCTACGGTTCGGGCAACCAGCTCAAATACACCGGCCATCAAAGGCATAAAACCTTTGCCCATGCTCTGCAACACATTCCGGTAAATAAAAATTATGAACAGTGCCGGATAAAAAACAGCAGTAATATGAAGATACTGCCGGGAAGCCGCAATAACTTCCGGAACGTCACCTTTGACAAACAATCCGGTCAGCTGGTCTGAAAAAATCATTGATATAGCCATAGATAACAGTGACACTGCAATTGTTAACAGACAGCTTTTGTTTGTACCTTCTTTGATACGGTCAAGTTTCCGGGCACCTAAATTCTGGCCGGTATAGTTTGCCATTGTCACGCCAAAAGTTCCGGCAGCAACAGCAATCAGCTGTTCCACTTTTTGGGCAGCAGTGTATGCGGCAATTTTTTCCGCTCCAAAAACATTCAGTGCCCCCTGAAGCACAATGACACCGATTGCCGTTATAGAAAACTGGAATGCCATAGGTAACCCGATTTTTAAATGCTGCCATGCAAACCAGTTATTCCATGCATAATCACACCGTCGGGTACGCAGTATCGGGAAACGGACAATCATATATATAAGTGATGCCACCCCCGCACATGCTTGGGAAATCACGGTTGCCCAGGCAGCTCCTGCAACCCCCGTATGAAAAACAGCAATAAACAGGATATCGAGTACGATATTCAACAGTGCTGAAATAACCAGAAAATATAACGGGGATTTGCTATCGCCCAGTGCCCGCAACAGGCAGGCGGTGGCATTGTACAGTATAATGGCAGGAATTCCAATATAAATAATTGTAATATACGCAGCAGCTCCGGTAAAAATCGATTCAGGAGTATTGATGGCCCGGAGAATCGGATTAACAGACAGAATTGATGCCGCCGTCATAATCACCGCAGACAGTCCGTTCAGCATAATATTCATGGCAACAGACCGCTTTACACCGTTTTCATCTTTTGCACCAAAACGTTGGGCGGTGATAACCGCAAACCCTGCGGTTAAACCGGTAACGAAACCTATCACCAGAAAATTCATAGGACCCGTTGTACCCACCGCAGCCAAGGCGTTAGTTCCCAGCAACCGCCCCACAATGATCGTATCTGCCATACTGTACAACTGCTGCACAATGTTTCCAATAAGTAATGGAATAGAATATAAAAAAATCAATTTGAACGGACTGCCGGTTGTCATATCTTTGGCAGCACTGGATACATGTTTTGGAGCTAAACTGAAATGCAGCGCCATTTCTGAACCTCATTAGAACTATGAAGCTCAACGTATACAAAAATACATATAATGTCAAGATAAAAAAATACAGCTGCCGGACATATCCCGCAGCTGTATTTCATGTACAAATCGGTACGCATCCGGTCAGTTTATTTCTCAGGAAAGAGGGTCAGCCTGTTCTGTACCGGCGGAGGTTCCGTCCTGCCCGCCTGTATCCGATCCCGACTCCACCGGTGCACCGGAATTGCTGCCGGAATTTTTATCCGCAGTACCGGCTGTTTCTGTTCCGGTACCGGAATTTCCATTGCCGGCATTCTGTCCCGACAGACACAGTGTGTCCAAATGGGCACGGGCTCGTACAATATCATCAAATTCGCTTTCTTCGATAATTTCTTTTTCCAATAACCGGTTGGCAATATAATCCATCATATCCTGTTTGCTTTTCAGCAGATCAACAACCCGATTGAACCGCTCGTCCATAATGCGGGCAAGTTCATCATCAATATACTGCTGGGTTGCTTCTGAATATTCCCGGATTAACTGCGGTGCATCGGAACCATAGCCGCCGCCCCGCTGGGACAACACTACGTTCCTGAACCGTTTACTCATACCATAATCAGTTAAAATACGCCGGGCAATATCGGTTGCCCGCTGCAAATCATTTGCCGCACCGGTGGACACTTCCCCGAATGTAATCAATTCTGCTGCCCGGCCACCCAGCAATACATCTATTTCCCCGTATAGCTCTTTTTCCGTACGCAGATACCGGTCTTCTTCCGGCATTTGCAATGTATAACCGAGAGCTGCAACGCCCCGGGGAATGATTGATATTTTATGTACTTTATCAGCACCATCAGTAAAAGCAGCAGCAAGCGCATGTCCGGTTTCATGAAATGCAACAATCCGCCGCTCATTTTCTTTGATTACCCTGCTTTTTTTCTGCAACCCGGCAACCGCCTTTTCAACCGCTTCGTCAAAATCCTCCATTGATACAAGCTTTCTTCCGGCACGAACTGCCAACAGTGCGGCTTCATTTACAACGTTTGCCAAATCCGCCCCGGCAAAACCGGATGTTGTCCTAGCAATGGATGCCAAATCAACATCACTGCCCAGCTTTACATTTTTCGCATGAATTTTCAGGATAGCTTCCCGCCCCTTCACATCAGGCCGGTCAACAACAACCTGCCGGTCAAACCGACCAGGACGGAGCAAAGCCGGGTCAAGGACATCGGGGCGGTTTGTTGCTGCCAAAAGAATCAACCCTTTGGAATTGTCAAATCCGTCCATCTCGACTAACAGCTGGTTCAGAGTCTGTTCCCGCTCATCATTACCGTTCAATGAGTTCACACGGCTTTTACCAATTGCATCAAGCTCATCAATAAAGACAATACACGGAGCTTTTTCCCGTGCCTGTTTGAATAAATCCCGAACACGGCTTGCACCGACACCCACAAACATTTCCACAAAGTCGGAACCTGAAATCTTAAAAAACGGAACCCCTGCTTCCCCTGCTACAGCCCGGGCAAGCAACGTCTTACCGGTACCAGGCGGTCCCACCAACAAAACACCTTTTGGAATCTTTCCACCAATATCCGTATATTTTTTAGGTGATTTTAAAAAGTCAACAACTTCAACCAGTTCCTCTTTTGCCTCATCCACACCGGCAACGTCATTAAACCGGGTCGTTACCGTCCCTTCTTCCACAGCGCTCGCCCGGGAATTGCCGGCAGTAAAAATACTGCCTCCCAAACCACCACTCATTTTCCGGAAAAAGAAGAACCACATTAAAAAGATAAAACCAACCGGTATCACCAGATTCATAAGCAACTGAAGAAGAAAACTGTTCTGCTTTACCACTATTTTATACGTGACACCTTTTTCATCCAGCAGATCCAGAAAACCTTCCGTCAGAATGCCGGCAGTTTTCACAGAATTATTAGACTGACTGCTGAACAGGGAAAAAGACATATCATTTACGGTCGGAGCAACTGACGTATATCCAGTAAAATATGTATCCCCTAACTCAACTGATACAATCTGACCGTTTTCCACCATTGTCTTAAAATCAGAAAAAGCAATCAATGTATCCGGTTTTGACATAAAGAAAAAATTAAATCCAGCCGTTACCGCAATAATTAACAGAATAATTGTCCAAAACGGCATTTTCGGACGTTTATTGTTTGGACCAGAGTTCCCCGGTTCCGGTGATAATTTGAAAAAATCAAACGGATCCTGACCGGAATCAGGCTTTTTTCCATCCGAATTTTTATTTGAATCACTCATTTCTACCTCTTCATACCGGTCATATTCCGGCATACAGTACAGCACGAAACACAGTCTGCAGCTGCCCGTGCAGTTTGATATTGATTTCCATATTAAGTATACGAAATTATGTCTGATTCGTCGATAGGCAGAAGTTTTTTTCAAAATAAAACTAAACCAAATGTTGCCAATACCGATATGTTTAAAGTATAACTGTAAGGGGGTATTATGGGTTACAGCCAATCATACGGAGTATATACAGCATATCGGGAAACAGAAGTCAGAACCGCCAGTCGGGGCAAACAAATTGTTATGTTATACGATGAAGCAATTAAGCAGCTCAGTTATGCGCTTTCCTATCTATCCGGTAACAATTCAATTGAAGTCCCCAGTATCGAACCGTTTTCCAAGCACATTCTGAAAACCCAGGAAATCATTTCGGAACTGATGACGGCGCTGGACATGGACGCAGGTGGCGACATCGCAAAAAATCTGATGTCACTGTATCTCTATTTTAACCAAGAACTTTTGAGCGTAGTTTTAAATCATGACCGGAGAAAAATCATGTTTGTCCAAAATATGATGACGCAGCTCAGAGATGCTTGGGCCGAAATTGCCACATCAGCCGGAGCAGCACCGGCACCAGTGGTTCATGCTGGCATTGACATCAACGGATAATGTTATGACAGAACTGACACAGGCTGAAATTGCGGAACGGACCGCTTTATTGAAGCGGTTCAAAACACTGCTGGAACAGCAGCGGGCAAAATTCAAGGAATACCTTGCCGTGCTGGAATCACAGGAAAAAACAATAACAGAAGAAAACACAGAGCAACTTCTTGCCCATACAGAGCTGGAACAGCAGATTGCAGCCAATATTATCAGTTTGCAGAAAGTGATTCATCCGATGGAAGAACTATACCGGAATTCTTTTTCCGAGACGGATTCCGTCCCGGAAATTCCCCGGTTACAGGCAGATTTGCGCCAATTACAGCAGCAGGTTTTGGACCGGAACAAAAAAAACAGGGATTTATTGCAAATTCATATCACTCAAATAAAAGACCGGCTTGCTGCTGTGAAAAACCCCTACCGGAATGCCCGAAGTATATACGCCCAGACAGCCCATACTGCATCACGTATCAATATCAGTATATAACAACCGGTTTCGTTATAAAAACGCATACCCCGCTGTACATATACCGGAATCCAGACTGATTACCTCTCTGGATTCCGGAAATAGTTTTTTGTTTGCACATATACAGTTTTGTACTAAACAAACACTTCACTAAAACCTCATTCGTTTCCACAACAGAACCTTTTACATAGTAACATAGAAACATGAACATTCCGGACAAATAACGGCTGTAATCCAACGGTAAACAGAAAATAAAGCCGGTTGCCATCCTGTTTCCCGCCCTACTTTTCATAACCGGTAACGGTATGATACACTCATTCCATGAAGCGAATTATTTCTTGGAATGTAAACGGTATCCGTGCTGCTGAAAAAAAAGGTTTTATCCCTTGGATTACCGGCAGCGGGGCGGATATTGTATGCATACAGGAAACGAAAGCACAACCGGGGCAGCTGTCTCCCGGATTGCTTGCACCGCCGGCAGTATCAGGAACATACAAATCATATTGGGCACCGGCAAAGCGCCCCGGGTATTCCGGTACAGCCATCTACAGTATTACGGAACCGGATTTTGTGGAAACCATGGGGATTCCCGCCTTTGATGATGAAGGCCGGGTTCTTACCGCCCGGTTCGGCAACCTGGCAGTCATCAGTGCATATTTTCCCAACAGCCAGGATGCCGGTGCCCGGCTGGGTTACAAATTGGATTTTTGTAATGCAATGCTGGAAATGTGCAACAGGCTGACTGCAGACGGATACAATATTGTGCTCTGCGGAGATTACAACATTGCCCATAAACCGATTGATTTGGCAAATCCTAAAGCAAATGAAAGGAATCCCGGCTACCTGCCGGAAGAACGGGCATGGATGGATACCTTTACATCAGCAGGATACTGCGACACATTCCGCAGATTCTGCCCGGACCCGGGACAATATACATGGTGGAGTTACCGGTTCCATGCACGGGAAAAAAATATCGGATGGCGGATTGATTATCAATGTGTCAATAATACGTTTACCGGTTCCCTGCAGAATTCTTATATTCTCTCTGATGTGTATGGGTCAGATCACTGTCCGATTGTACTGGAACTGGAGGACTGACAATGCCCAAAAAAAAGAAATCAAAAGCAGGTAAACTCCATATCTGTTACAATGCTCCGGTTACACTCACTTTTTCATTGATGGCAACCTTTGTGCTGTTGCTGGATACATATGTTATACCGGGATTGACCGGAGCAATTTTTACCGCTACCGGAAAAATCGGTTCCGCGTTTCCTTTTAACTGGAAAAGTATTCTGGATTATATCCGGCTGTTTACCCATGTACTGGGGCATGCAGATTGGTCACATTTAATCGGTAACCTGTCTTTTGTCCTTCTGTTAGGACCGCTTCTGGAAGAACGGTACGGTTCCCGGATGCTGCTTTTAATGATGACAGTTACCGCCTTTGTTACCGGCGTATTGAACGCTTGTTTCATTCCCAGCGGATTACTGGGTGCCAGCGGCATCGCTTTCATGATGATTCTTCTGTCATCATTCACAACGATTACCCGTAATCAGATTCCGCTTACATTCATCCTGATTATGGTATTATATATGGGAAGAGAATTAATAACCTGTTTTCAAACAGATGATATTTCGTCGGTAGCGCACATCGCCGGCGGTTTATGCGGAAGTCTGTTCGGGTTTTTAACCGCCCATTCACCCCGGCAACCACGGAAAGCGATCCGCAACACAGAGTCTCCGGAGCCCTCAACTGCTTTACCGGCAGCACAAGCCGGCATCACCGACAGCGGTAAAAACCGCACCGCAACAGCAGTTCCTGTTCCGCAGGGGAAAAAACGAGCCCGGCGTTCAGCCGGCAGTGATGATGATACAGTTGTGATATCTTCCATTAAGTTCTAAAAAATATACCGTATTATCTATCGTCCAGAAAAGGGTGGTTCTTGTGGACACAAATGAAAAATGGCTTCAGTGGGCTGTAGAACTACAAAGTCTCGCACAGGCCGGGCTGACATACGGAAAAGATGTGTATGACAGGGAACGGTACGGGCGGATACGGGCAATTGCTGCGGAAATTATTGCATGCAAAACAGATATTCCACCGGACAAAGTTACCGGATTATTCTGTAATGAAACCGGATACCAGACACCAAAGCTGGACACTCGGGCTGCCATATTCCAAGACGGGAAAATCTTGCTGGTACGGGAAAACAACGGTACCTGGTCATTACCGGGAGGCTGGGTTGACGTCAACCTGTCCATAAAAGAAAATACCATCAAAGAAGTAAAAGAAGAAGCAGGTCTTGATGTAACCGCAGACAGGATTATTGCAGTTCAAGACCGGGCAAAGCACAACCTGCCGGTATACGCATACGGCATCTGCAAAGTATTTGTGCAGTGCACCCTGATCGGCGGACACTTTGAAAAAAACACAGAAACAACTGCATCTGGCTGGTTTGATATAGATAAACTGCCGGAACTTGCCACAGAAAAAAATACTGAAGCACAGATTGCCATGTGTTTTGATGCATACCGTTCCGCAACATGGATACCGCTGTTTGACTGAATTCCCGGCGCACTGCGGCAACACCAGCTCCCCCGCACGGCACTGTCCGGGGTTATGACGCACCAACCGCGCTCTGTGCACCAACCGGCGGCTGCAAAACATACCGTACCGTGTCAGGACAATACAGCAGACACTGTAAAACCGGCAGATTGCACCCCAACCTAACCGGCACCCTGTGCACTAACCGATGCACTGCGGCAACACCAGCTCCCCCGTCCGCACCATCCGGGATTACGGCGCCGGAATACGGGATAAAAATTTACCACTTTGCAGCCGGGCTGCATCCCGCTCGGCATCATAGGCATGCCGGCCCGGTATACCGGAAATCACCCGTTGCCGTTCCGCATCCAGCTGAAAATCAACCATTTTTCTAAACACATCCATCAACGGTTCCGGATTCACGGTTCCATCAACAATTTCTGCCTGCTGCAGTTCTTTTATCAGATAATAACAGGATTCTATCGTGGAAACACAACCTGCCGCCGGCTGCCGCTTGAATGTAAATTCAGACCGGTAGCAGCCGCTAAACGACAGCGCCGGCAGAGAACGCACATTTGGTGACAGCCGGAGCATTTTTTTTGCGAAAAACCACGTCGCATCTATAACCACTACTAAAAGACGGCGTCCGTCCCCGAGTTTCTGTTTCAAGCAGGGACTGGACGGGGTAAGTGCATCTGGTGCCGGATACAATACAACCGGATAAAATGAAGAATCAACCAACAGCCTGTTCAGCCGGTTATTATCAGTAAAATCTATGCCTATAATAATTTCTGAATCAGGAAGTGACAAAGCGGCAAGTCTGCCGGTACCGGTATGCTGCCGGTACGCCTCTTTAGGATGCATCAAGAAAACAAATTTTGCACCGGTTTCTACCGGAATAATATACTTACAGTAACAGGTTACTAGCGGACGAAAACATTTCAGACACTTTTCTGCCATTAAAAACCCCGGGAATAGTATAACGGTTTACTCTGGATTTGAATATATGCTTGTTTGACACATCCGTTTTCCCCGATATATAATATTACGTGATTTTGAATAAAAAACAGCATAATAATAAGCTGATCCAACTCCTGCTACAAAAAAACGGTCAGTACCAGACAACATACATTTTGCCCGGAACACAACGGTAGCACAATTATGAACAAATTCTTCTCACTGCTAAAACCTCTGGATATAGTCTGCATTGCGGGGGCATTCGGTATCTGTGCCACTTCAATTATCAATACCAGCCAGGCACCGGGAACCCCGGTTTTGCATATATCTACATCGGAAACAGAATACTTGTATCAATTGGATCAGGATGCGGAAATTCCTGTCAACGGACTGACCGGAACATCAGTTATCCGGATACAAAATGGTAGGGCTTTTTTTCAGGAATCACCCTGCGCAAATAAAACCTGCATTCAGGCGGATCCGGTTTACCGGAACGGAGACTGGGCGGCATGTCTGCCCAACGGGATTTTTATCCGGGTGGAAAGCGAACAGACAACTTCTGACATTGACATAACAGCGTACTGAATCCATTATATATCTATGGCAAAGAAAAAAAACGGTACAATCTGTTACAAATGCAGTTCCTGCGGCTACAGCCAGCCCCGGTGGCTGGGACGGTGCCCGGAATGTGGCGAATGGAACAGTTTCATTGAATGCGTAACCGACGCAGATTCCCGGTCACCGGCATTTTCCGGTATAACCGTCCGGGCAAAACCGGTTCCGTTAGATTCTGTTAATCCGATGGAAGGAACCCGCATCCCCACCGGCATACCGGAATTCGACCGGGTATTAGGCGGCGGCGCAATGAAACGCTCTGCTGTCCTTATTGGGGGGGAACCGGGTATCGGAAAGTCAACTCTGCTCCTTCAAACAGCAGCAAGTATCGCTTCCGGAAATCCATCCGGTGGCAGAATACTGTATGTATCAGGTGAAGAATCCGCCGCCCAAATCCGGGCACGGGCAGACCGGCTGGGAATCACCGGTTCCGTGCAGCCCGGCGGGATCGAGTTGTTGTGTACAACCCATCTGGCGGACATCGATGATGCACTCAACACATTGAATCCGGTTTTTGTCATTATTGATTCCATACAAACCGTGTACAGCACCGAAGCAGGAATTGTTCCGGGAACGGTGAACCAATTAAAATACTGTGCAAATGAACTTATTGGCTGGGTAAAAGAACGGGATGCTGTTCTGTTTCTCGCTGCCCATGTCACAAAAGATGGCCAGATTGCCGGTCCAAAATCTTTGGAACACATGGTGGATACTGTCATTTCATTTGAACGGAACGACGAACAAGTCAGATTTCTGCGGGCACAGAAGAACCGGTTTGGTTCCGTTGATGAACTGGGAATATTTGCCATGACAGAAACGGGGCTTTTTCCGGTGGAAGATCCGGCAACATTGTTCATTACCAGCCGGACCGGCCCTTTGCCGGCAGGAGTTGCTTCGGTACCGGTTTTTGAAGGCAGCCGTGTATTTCTTGTCGAAATACAGGCACTTACGGTACCGGCAAAAGCGGCGGTTACCCGGGTTTATTCCGACCGGATTGATTCTGCCCGGGTCAGCCGGGTGGCGGCAGTACTGGAAAAACGAATCGGTATCAGATTCAGTGACCAGGACTTGTACATAAATGTTGCCGGCGGGGTCCGGCTTACAGAGAGTGCCATTGACGGAGCCCTTGCCGCCGCACTGTATTCTGCACGGACAGATATTCCCGTACCGGAACACACCGTCATTGTCGGGGAACTCAGTCTGGCAGGGGAACTCAGACCGGTAAACCGTATCCGGCAACGGGCAAAAGCTGCAGCCGGGCTGGGGTACACCCGGCTGTTCTCTCCAGAACAGGAACCGGGAACAATACACATTACTGACGTGAAATCATTGATAAAAGAATTATTCGGCGGCAGTATAAACCCTAAACCACCGGTACTATAACACAACACAAAATTACCTATATATCCGAATACCCGGTTATAAATACGGCGCAGGCATCCATACAGAGCCCAAACTGTTTTATAACCGGGAAACAGTCGTTTTCATTTATATGTCATACCGCTTGAATGACCGGAATGAAACGAAAAAGGCATATATTCCAAAACAGGTATACCACTGCACGCCCGCTAAAACCACACCAGCAGCCGGATTAGTATATCAGCGTCAAAATACATCCGGACCTTTACCAGGCAGTATCTGCCATCCCGTCAGATTCAACAGATATGGGTTCCGTTTGGCAACCAGATAGCACCACTGCAACAATATTATATGTTATTTTCTGCATTGCACCAAAAACGCCGCCATGATACAATATCTGCATGGAAAAAATTGCTTTGATTGTAGAAGGCGGCGGCATGCGGGGCATGTATGCAGCAGGTATTTTGGACAGCCTGATTCAACATAATTTATATTGGGGAAATGTTTACGGTGTCAGCGCAGGAGCGTGCCATGCTCTTTCATATCTAGCCCGGCAGTTTGACCGTGCACGCCGCGTTAATATAAATTATGCGCAACATCTGCGATATTCCGGTTTATATTGTTTGATACGGCATGGAACTTTTTTCGGATTTGATTATATATTCAAAACAATCCCTGCCCGGGAACAGATTGATTGGTATACTTATTTCCATAATCAAAGTAATATGCGCCGGTTTTACATTACGGTAACAAATGCCCGGACGGGGCTGGCGGAATATAAAAGCCCCGAAAATCCCCAGGATGCAATCGACTGGTTGCGGGCATCTTCATCGCTTCCCATAATTGGGAAACCCGTACTGAAAGACGGTGAAATATGGTTTGACGGTGGCATAGCAGATTCAATTCCCGTCAGGAAAGCAATCACAGATGGAAATACCCGGCTGGTAATCATCCTGACACAACCGGAAGGGTACCGAAAAAAAACAATTTCCTCCACCACAGAAAAAATACTCCAAAAAATGTATAAAAAATATCCGGCATTGATTGATGCAAACCTGAAGCGAGCTGATACATACAATAACTCGCTTGACCATATTGAACAAATGGAAGCTAACGGCACAGCTTTTGTTTTCCGGCCATCTGAATCCATTATAATAGACAGGCTCTGCAAAAACAGAAAAAAACTTCAACGGTTATATGATGCAGGATATGAAGATGCAGAAAAACACTTAATGAAGTTACGGAGTTTTGCGCCGTCTGGAGGCGCATATTGCGGACACTGATCTCCTAAGATAAAACACAAGAGGCAATAAATGACAACGGATGAAATGACAACCCGCATTCTTGATTCATACAGGACATATGGTGGAATTAACGCAGACAGCGCCCACAATTTCCCTAACCGCCAGAATGTTATCAATGCGTTGCAGGATATTTTATCTCTATTATTTCCGGGCTTCAGAACAGCAGAATACCTAGATGAAAATAACCTGCGCTATGCGACTGGAGAACGGATTAACAGAATTATTTCAACACTGACAGTAGAAATTCAAAAAACAATGTGTTATCTGGCAAAGACTGCAGACAGCCAAAAGAATCCCTGCCTGCAGTTAGCAGAAAATGCAGCACGGGCTTTGATAGAAGAAATTCCTGAAATCCGAAGGAAATTATATCTGGACACAAAAGCCGCCTTGGACGGAGATCCTGCAGCCCAAAGTATGGAAGAAATTATTCTGTCGTATCCGGGATTGGAAGCCGTAGCTGTCCACAGAATCGCACATTTTCTGCATATAAACGGAATTCCTATTATTCCCCGGATTATGAGTGAATATATACACGGTAAAACCGGTATCGACATCAATCCGGGTGCGACAATTGGGGAGTCATTTTTTATTGATCATGGAACCGGTGTCGTTATTGGCGAAACCTGTGTCATCGGCAACAATGTAAAAATATACCAAGGGGTGACATTAGGAGCGTTAAGCGTCAGAAAAGAATTAAAAGCGAAAAAACGGCATCCGACAATAGAAGATAATGTCACAATTTATGCCGGCGCTACAATTTTAGGCGGCAGCACAGTTATCGGTGCCGGCAGCACTATCGGCGGAAATACGTGGGTAACAAAATCAGTTCCACCAGAAAGCATAATTACTATCAGCTGAAATTTTGAATCTTCACGGCAAAAGACCGGTACCGTTTTAAACTATCATCAGAATATTCATATTGTATTTTCCGCAATGAGGATTGTACCAAATTCTTTCTATACCATAAATAAAAATATATAATACATATTTAGGATAAAAGAATAATGAAAATACTTCGTTATTGTGTAATAAAAAGCGCCCTTCCAGAGCAACGCTAAGGAAGGGCGCACGCCCAGCAAGCCGGGCATCGGAGAGAGTTTATCAGCTTATTTACAAGCTGTTTTTAATATACAGTGATAAAAAATAATTGTCAATCACTTTTTTTATTTTCTTTAATAAAATCTTAAACCGAGGGGACCCCTGTTTTCTGCTATATCTCAATTTTACTTGACGGAATCTATATTCGTTTATAGAATAGAAAATAAGGCGGGAAATCATGAAAACAATTACCATTTGTATGGGAAGTTCTTGTTTCAGCAGAGGAAATTCAACAAATGCTGAAGTCATCCAACGGTTCATTGCAGACAACGGGCTGGAAGATAAATTTTCCGTCAGAGGTTGCTTGTGTGAAGGCGAATGCAAAAATGGGCCCAATATCCGTATTGATGACAAATTATACACAAATGTTTCTCCGGAAACATTACCGGATTTGTTACTGCATGCATTGGAGACAGAAAAATGAACTTTACTTATCCAATTTAC
Organism: uncultured Treponema sp.; assembly: GCA_944389965.1. Classification (GTDB taxonomy): domain Bacteria; phylum Spirochaetota; class Spirochaetia; order Treponematales; family Treponemataceae; genus Treponema_F. Next base: position 25,256 of record CALXOI010000001.1, on the reverse strand, counting down.
ACTGAACCGACAGAATGTCAGGATTGTTACAAATGTATCCGCCGGTGTCCGGTAAAAGCAATCCGGGTAGAAAATGGACATGCGAAAATTATCCCGGAACTGTGTATTTACTGCGGTGGGTGTGTAACCCATTGTCCAGCCCATGCAAAGCACAGCAGAGATGATACAGCCCGGGTAAAACAACTGTTTACTCTGAAAAAAAAGATTATTGTATCTTTGGCACCTTCATTTATTGCGGAATTCCCGGATTTTACACCGCCGCAAATGATTGCAGCATTAAAGCATTTAGGATTTTCGGAGGTTTCCGAAACAGCCTTGGGCGCGGATCTTGTCTCCGCCCAGTTATCAGAAGACCTGGCAGCCGCAGCCGCAGGTACCATTCAACAAAAGCTCTTTTTATCATCAGCCTGCCCGGCGGTTGTAGAATATATAAAACTTTTCCTGCCTGAATTTACCCCGTACATTACTGACCGGGCATCCCCACTTTTGGCCCATGCTCGCTATTTGAGAAAAATTTACGGCGAAGACATCGGTATTGTTTTTATCGGTCCCTGCATTGCAAAAAAACGGGAATCGGATACATGGAAAGAAATTGATATTGCTATTACATTCAACGAATTGCGGACATGGTTTGCCGCTGAAGGGATCCGGCCGGACACAGTAATACCCGCCGGAAAAGAAGCAGATCAACAATTCATTCCCCGCCGAGCGGCGAAAGGCTCCCTGTATCCCATTGACGGAGGCATGATTGCCGCCTGCAAAAAATATGGCAAACTTCCCGGTGTTCGTTCCATGACGGTATCCGGTATCCCCGAAATACATGATGCGTTAGCAGGTTTCGATCCTGAAAACATTTCTACACCGCTATTTTTGGAACTGTTGTCTTGTACAGGAGGATGTATCAATGGACCAGGAACAGCCCGTATTCATTCCGGAACCCTCCGAAGGGTATTGGTTGAAGAGTATGCGGCTACAGCAGATGAAACATTGGATTCCGAAACCAGAAACAATGCGCCGGTATTGCAGGATACCCTTCCCGGAACACAGGCAACCCCGCCCCGCTATACAGAAGAAGATATCCGTACTGCATTGCGGTCTGTAGGAAAATACACTGCCGCTGACGAAGTTAATTGTGCCAGTTGTGGATATGATACCTGCCGGGCTTTTGCTGAAGCTATTCTTGACAACCGGGCTGAAAAAACTATGTGTGTTTCATATATGCGGAAACTGGCTCAGAAAAAAGCAAACGGACTTATCAAGGCAATTCCCAGTGGAGTTGTTATAGTTGACAAAAATCTGCAAATTGTCGAATGTAATATGAATTTCGCAAAGTTAATGGGTACTGATGTTGTAGAGATGTATGAAGCGAAACCCGGCCTGGAAGGAGCGGATTTAGCAAAACTGACCGGTGCATCCCAGTTCTTTGCGGACGTTCTCACTATGAATGGTCCCGATATTATAGAACGGGATATTAGAGACGGACGGAAAATTCTTCATATCACTGTATTCGAAATTGAAAAAGAAGAAATTGCTGCTGGTGTTATCGAAGATATAACGGCCCCCCAGAACCAGAAGAACAGGACTGTAACTCAAGCCCGAAAAATTATCGATAAAAACCTGTCAGTCGTTCAGAAAATTGCATTTCTTTTAGGTGAAAATGCAGCAGAAACAGAATCAATGCTGAATTCCATTATTGATTCATATGGTGGAGACGAGGACGAAGACTAATGGATTCCCAAACTACTGCTGCCGGTAACGTAGGTAAACCGGCGTTGCCGGAAACATTTATTGAAGTCGGGCACTTCCAGCTGTGCAAATACAACCAGCATGCAGAAGGAGATGTTTTCTTATCACAAAAGAATCCTTCTGACGGCAGGGTAATTACTACATTGTCAGACGGTCTGGGATCCGGTATTAAAGCCGGTGTATTGGCAACATTGACCGCCACCATGGCAACAAAATTTATTGCGAATGATATTCCCATCCGGCGGGCGGCCGAAATTATCATGAATACGCTCCCGGTTTGCAAAGAACGGGGTATCAGTTATGCAACATTTACACTGGTAGATATAGAACCAAATGCAACGGTTCGTATCATGGAATATGACAATCCCCCGTATGTACTCATCCGTCAACAAACAGTTATAGAACCAATTAAAGACATTACACCTATTGAACGCAAAAATAAAGCAACAGCACCAAAACGGGACGCATTACTTCATTATTCAAAATACGCCGCCCGCCCCGGAGATCGTTTGATATTTTTTTCTGACGGTGTAACCCAATCTGGAATGGGATCTCCTTGTTTCCCGTTCGGATGGGGCAGCAATAACGCACAGGATTTTATTCTGAGTAAAGTGATTGATAATCCGTCCATCAGTGCCCGGGAACTTGCCCGATCTGTAGTGCAGGAAGCATGTATGCACGACGGATACAAACCCAAAGATGATATATCCTGTGGTGTCATTTACTTCCGCAGTCCCAGGGATATGCTGATTATGACCGGGCCACCCGTTCACAAAGAGAGCGATTCGGAGATTGCACGGATATTTGCGTTATTTGACGGCATAAAGATTATCTGTGGTGGAACAACAGCCAATATTTTATCTCGAGAATTAAACCGCCCCATAAAAGTCAGTCTGAAAGATTTTGATCCGAAAGTACCTCCCTATTCAGAAATGGAAGGAGCCGACATGGTAACGGAAGGGATTATTACCATGGGTGCCGTATCCGAAATTTTGGAAAAAGATGCCGACATGGAAGGATTGAAACCGAATGCGGCAACCCGGATGGTAGAAATGTTCCTGAATTGTGACCGCATTTGGTTTGTAGTTGGAACAAAAATAAATGAAGCACACCAGGATCCGAATATGCCGGTAGAACTGGAAATCCGGCGTAACGTTGTAAAAAAAATTGCAGCCCTGTTGCAGGATAAATATTTAAAAGAAGTTCATATTCAATACTTTTAAGGAGATCACATGAAAAAGATTAAAGTATCGATTTGTACCGGAACAGCTTGTTTTGTTATGGGAGCATCCGAAATTTTACTGCTGGAAGAAGAATTACCGGAAGAATTAAAAGATATGGTGGAAATAGAAGGTATCACCTGTTTTGAAAAATGCAAAAACCCGGAATGTGGAAAAACCCCGTTTGTAAAGATTAACGATGAAGTAGTTGCCGGCGCAACATTACCGCTGGTTTTGGAAAAAGTAAAAGCACTTGCAGCGTTAAACTAACCGGTACTGGAAGGAGATTCTGATGCTGAATATTAACAATAATGCAGCCCAGCTGAAACGGGAAATTCTTGTCCGCATTGCCAAACTGCAGCTTGAAGGAAAACTGGAAGAAGGTGTCCACTACATCCCCCGGGAAATGGCACCGCAAGGCAGCCAACCGGTACGGTGTTGTATTTACCACGACCGGGAAATCCTGCGGATGCGGGTTATGGCACGGTTGGGATGCAGCGTGGAAGACTATGATGATGAAAAAAAACTTGCAGAATTTGCCCGGGAAGCACTGACCCGGGAGAAACCGACTTGGCCGATGCTTACGGTACTGGATGAAGCCTGTAACGCCTGTGTCAGAAGCCATTATATGGTTACCAATGCCTGTCAAGCATGTCTTGCCCGTCCCTGTATGATGAACTGTGCAAAGAAAGCAATCACCATTACCGGAGGCAGGGCCCACATTGATCCGGAAAAATGTGTCAACTGCGGACTATGTATGCAGAACTGTCCTTATCATGCCATCATAAAAATACCGGTTCCCTGTGAAGAAGCCTGCCCGGTCGGCGCAATATCCAAGGATGAAAACGGAAAAGAGCGCATTGATTACCACAAATGCATTTTCTGTGGAAATTGTATGCGGGAATGTCCCTTTGGCGCCATGATGGATAAAGGACAGCTGGTTGATGTTTTAAAACATATTATGGCAGGCAAAAAAGTTGTCGCTATGTACGCACCGGCAATCGCAGCCCAATTCCGGGCGGCTCCGGGACAACTGGAGTCTGCATTAAAACAGGCAGGATTTGCCCGAATTTGGGAAGTTGCTATCGGCGCAGATATAACAGCTGATAAAGAAGCCCATGAATTTGCAGAGCGGATGGAGCGCGGGGACTACATGATGACAACCTCCTGCTGCCCTGCCTACGTCCGGGCTGTCCACAAACACGTGCCGGAACTGTCACCTTGTATTTCCGATACCCGGAGCCCGATGCATTATACCGCAGAAATCGCAAAAAAAGCTGATCCGGATTGTATTTCTGTATTTATCGGTCCCTGTCTGGCAAAACGGCGGGAAGGCATGGATGATGAATTTGTAGACTATGTCTTATCGATAGAAGAAATCGGGGCATTATTTGTAGCAAAAGGAATCGATGTAGCCAAGGTACCGGCAGAACCGGGCTCCATTATTCCCACTGTTTCAGGTCGTAATTTTGCTGTCTCCGGCGGAGTTGCAGAAGCGGTACGGGTACGCTTAGCGGATCCAGAAATTCTAAAGGCTGCCGTTATCAACGGCTTAAACAAAGCCGGTATGAAACAACTCGCACAATACGGTAAAATTCAAAGTGGACAAGCTCCCCATACTCCTGACTGCCCCAATCTGGTAGAAGTCATGGCATGTGAGGGAGGCTGTATTGCCGGGCCTTCTGTTATCACCAATCCCAAAGTTGCTGCTATCCAGTTGAAAAAATATGTAGAAGCCGGTGCAGATGATGCCGTAAAAAACAAATAACTGAATTTCCAGTAACCTAGAATCAATAAAAAAAAGCTTTCTCCGAAAGGAGAAAGCTTTTTTTTTTACGATATCTTCATCTTAACTCTTATGTAAAAAAACCGATACTATAACCGTATAATTGGGAGATTTACATGATAAAGACAGAAAAAGCAACAACCATCTGGGGCTTTATACTGCTCATTATAGCAGCCTTTTTTTTGGCTACAATATTATTTAATATGTTACCAGGAACAAATCCATCCGGTATAACCGGATTTTTTTTCTCTGCCGGCAAAATACTGTATCAGGTATACGGTTTTTCAAGTCTTTTAATTCCAGTTTTCTTCTTTGCCGCTGGAATCAGCTGTTTTACAGAATCCTGGTCTAATAAAAAAGGGTTTATCCTCTGTGTGTCAATCCTGCCGTTTTTTACAATAGCCGGAGTTGAAAAAATATGCCGAACCATCTGCTCAACAGATTCCGGACCGCTTTTGACAATAAAAATAGCAGCAATAGTAACAATTGCAATTCTGCTTGTCATTGTAGAATATGCCGCCGCTGCTGTTATCGGTTCCAGAATAGAATCCCGGCAGAAAATACAAAAGCAACCGATGAATTCCCTGCGGGATTATGCCCAGAAAATAGACGATTTTCTTACTGCAGAACAAAGTAATCCGTATATTCCGGCAGATACTGACACCGCCCATATTACAGAACATGAAGACACGGAACAAAACACTCCTGATTTTTCTGATTTTCCGGTTAACGAAAAAAATCAACTTGATTTGGCGAATACAGTCCTTCAAGATCAAAGCATATCCATTCAAGAAGCAGAAGCTGCCGCAGGTATTACTGCAGACAAAATAGAATCCAGTATTCATGTAAGCAGCAATGAACTGCAGAATTTCCCGGAACCAATTTGTACATCAAATACAGATGATTTCTCTGTCACATCACAGAATCCGGTCTCAAATACTACCATTTCCTCTGATGAAAAACCGGAAGATACAGCACATAATTTTGTTTCCGATTTTCTTTCCAAAGAACAACCAGACCGGAATATATCTATTGCTGAAGCAGAAGCCGCCGCAGGTATTAGTACAGATGAATTGCCTTTGGAAACAACTGAATTTATTTTTGCTAAACAACATCCAACGCTGTATTCCAAAGATTCATCCGACCTATATAATGACGAAGAAGCTGCATTTCTCAACGACCCATTTGACTCCCATTTTACCGGGGACGAAACAGAAAATCAAAATACCACCGATGTTCTCCAAAATGAAACAGAGTCATATGATGATACAACAGATACAGTCTGGACAAATCCTGTTTCAAACAGTTCTATTCCTGCAGAAACCATATCGGAGTCTGAAACCGGGCAAAAAAAAACGGAAGAACTTCCACTTCCATGTAATAATGACAGTCCCGAAACTTTTACCGTGTCTTTCACCCAGACCAGTGATGCCTGTCAGGATGAAGATTATATTTCTTTGGATGAACTGGCCGAAGCCCGTTTTAATGCAGGTCTGGAAGGCGGGCTGGATGATGAAATAGAAGAGGAAGAAGAGGAAACAGATCCGGATTTTCCCGCACGTTCGGAGCAAGAGGATGATTGGGATGACACAGAAGCCTCAGATGAAGCTGTTCCTTCTCCGGCAGAACTTCTCCTAAACCAGACAGAAACACCGGCGGCACCGCTTGTGGAACGGGCTGTCCCTGCCCGGAAAAAGAATGCCCCCTATCAGGTTCCCACAGAAGGATTACTGACATCATATCCAGACGGGGAATACTGGGTTATTGATGATGAAACACTTGCTGCAGCCGGAGAATTAAAAGATACGCTCAGTGAATTCAAAATAGAAGCAGAGGTTACCGGTATCCGAAAAGGTCCGGTTATTACTATGTTTGAAATCCTGCCAGCACCAGGAGTGAAACTCAGTAAAATTGTTGCATTGCAGGATAATATTGCCCTCAGACTGGCAGCATCCAGCGTCCGTATCGTAGCACCTATTCCGGGAAAACATGCCGTCGGAATTGAAGTCCCAAACAAAGAACGGGCAATCGTCAGTTTTAAAGAGTTAATTGAAACTGATGCCCCTGCATTCCGGAAATATGCGGTTCCGGTTATTTTGGGAAAAGACATTACCGGAGAAGCAAAAATCATCGATCTGGCAAAAACACCACACCTACTGATTGCCGGTTCAACCGGTTCCGGAAAATCCGTCTGTGTGAATACAATGATTCTGTCCATTCTGTACAAACGTTCCCCCCAGGACGTAAAAATGATTCTCATCGATCCGAAAATCGTGGAGCTGAAATTATACAATGATATTCCCCACCTACTCACCCCAGTTATTACGGAACCTAAAAAAGCATTTCAGGCATTGCAATACTGCCTGTGCGAAATGGAACGCCGGTATGCACTACTGGACGGAATGGGTGTCCGGGAAATCGGTAGTTACAACCGTAGGATTGTGGAACGAAACATTGCCGCAGAAAAACTGCCGTATGTTGTAGTTATCATCGATGAATTTGCCGATTTGATGGCAACAACCGGCAAAGAGTTGGAGTCAACCGTTGCCCGGCTGGCAGCAATGAGTCGGGCGGTGGGCATTCATCTGGTACTGGCAACACAACGTCCTTCTATTGATGTTATTACCGGTCTTATCAAAGCAAATATTCCTACCCGTATTGCATTTATGGTAGCATCAAAAATGGACAGCCGTATCATAATTGATCAAGTAGGTGCAGAAAAACTGCTGGGAAAAGGGGATATGCTGTATGCATCCGCAACTGACCCGTTTCCGGTCCGCATCCAAGGAACTTTTGTCTCCGATACAGAAGTTGAAAATGTAGTGGAATTTGTGAAGCAATACGGCGAGCCGGAATACATTGACGACGAAATATTTGTAGATGATGAAGAAGATTTAGGTCCATCCCTGTTCAGTGACGGAGATGACCCTCTGTATGATCAAGCTCTGGAAATCGTAATACAAGCGGGAAAAGCATCTGCTTCGTATATTCAACGCCGTTTGAAAATCGGCTACAACCGGGCTGCCCGGCTAGTGGAAGAAATGGAAGCCCGTGGTATTGTGGGACCTGCAAACGGATCAAAACCCCGGGATATTCTGCAAGTTCCGTAAAATAACAAATAAGTGGCAAATATTACCGGCCGGATTTTCCCGACCGGTACAAATACAGCAATCTCAATATTTTCGGTTTAAATAAAGCGCTTCATTTCGTAATGTTCCATCATTTTCATATGGAATGCGGTAAAATATGAACCAAACATAGCTGTGGCGGCATCAATTGCAGCGGCAAAAGAACCTAACAAAAAAGCTGCCGGTTTGAGTAACAAATATCCGGCTTCAAACCCTCTTCCATACAAAGTACACATTACAGTCAATGCAACAAATGTTCCTCCCACCGGAAAACATCCCAAAGCGAAAGACAACACAAGTGATATTCCGGCAATCCAAAAAATATCACCGGCAGATATACTTAAACTGGAATACGAAGATAAAATCACAACAAAACATACGGCTGTCACCAAAGCAGATCCGCCCCGGGCAAATACAGAAAATACCGGATATGTAACCGAGTTGACTGTCCTCCGGATACCAAGGCTTTCCGCACCGTGGCGGAGGGCAACCGGCAACACAAGGTTTGTATCGCCGGAAAAAAATGCGACGAGAACCGGGCATAAACTGGCATAGAGAATGCGTAATGGGCGGGTTCCCCGGCAGAGAAAATACGTCAGCACCGGATATAACACAAAGACAACCAGAATAAAATTGACCGTTAAAAGTATAAAAACCGGTGTATATACACCTGCCTCAAAAACAGATACCGTATCCAGCATCCATGTGCAGGCAACAGCAATCATCCCGATTGCCATCATGTCCACGAAAAAACTCATCACATTATATGCGAGCTTTGACAGAGAATCAAATAAAGTAATAGCAGGCCGGGATTCCGACGTATTTACCGCACAGCCAGCACCGGCAAGTCCTGCAAAAAGGAACAACGGTAATAAATATACTCCGTCTAAAAAAGCTTCAAATCCAGAATAGGGGAACAACCGTGTTACCAGAGACGGAACATCAATCACGGCAATATCAGTCATTGTTCCTGCGGGAATAGGAATCCGGGGCAACGGAGCAATCAACGCCGTCACTAACCCTATTACGGTAAGCATAACGGCGGAAGCACCGGTAACTATCAGAATCAACACGGTTGGCTGCAATGTCCGTTTTGCAACCTGCAACCGGCAGACAGCCACCGTAACACTGAAAAATAACACAGGCAGGATAGTATACCTGCCGAAACGGACTGATATATCAGTTAAAAATGCTAACACATCAGAAGCAGTTCTGTTTTCAAAAGGGATAATTAATGCCGCTGCGACACCAAGTACGATACCAATTAGATATTTAAGCCAGATTTTCATGGAATCAGCATATCTTATGAACGGGCTTTAATCAACAACCCCCATAAAATATATTTACTTGATATGGAATTCCTGGAAAACCACGGTATAACAGGTCGTTTTTGAGAGTGGAACACAGAGTTCCGGCGAAGCACCGGAACAGCTGTTTTATTCGGGGCAAGACACAGAGCTTTGGTTGTGGCACAGAGCTTTGGTTTGTGGCACAGAGCTCTGATTGTGCCGCCGGGCTTTGTTTTGGCATCGAAACGGCGGATTCTTGTTTCCTTGTTACAAAGCCTTTGCGGGATAGACAGCCGGCCTTCCCGGTTTTACAGTGGCTTTGCTACGGGAAACTCCCCTTTGCGGAAAGTTTAAAAAATTCTATAATCAGGTTATGCAGGATTTTGAATATTTTTTCTTCGATTTTGACGGGACTATTTTCGACACTTCGGAGGGGGTTTTTAATTCCCTGGAAAAGGTCTGTGTCCATTATGGTCTTAAAAATACCAGGGATGATTTTTCAAGAATGATCGGACCGCCTTTAAGCGAAAGCTTTACAAGGGTTTTCCGCCTTCCTGAATCTGAAATACAGAATGCCATTAAGGTTTACCGGAATTATTATTCAAAGGAAGGAATGTTCCAGTGTAGCCTTTATCCGGGAGTAATTGAGCTGATACAGACCCTCAAATCCAGAGGCAGGAAAGTTTTCATTGCCACCAGCAAGCCTGAAATTTACACAAAGCAAATCCTTGAAAAAAAAGGCCTCATCAGTTTTTTTGACTTTGTAGGCGGGGCTGATTTTGAAGAAAAAGTCCGCTGCGAAAAGGTTGATGTTATAAATTATGTTTTATCTGAAAACCGGCTTTCCGGGCAGAAAGAAAAATGCCTCATGATTGGGGACAGGAATTATGACATTAAGGGAGCCCACAGGGCAGGTCTGAAGGCAGCCGGGGTTTTGTGGGGATTCGGAAGCAGGGAAGAATTTGAAAAAGCCGGGGCGGAATTTATCTTTGAAAATCCGGAAGAAATACAGGATACCTTCTGTAAAAATTAAACACGGTGAAAACTTGTTTTACCCTTGGTCCTCCAACAGGAATAACCGTACCTACCCAAAAAAAATGCTAACCGGCAGTAACTTATCCGCTGATTATTACTAGATAATATTATGAGCGTATATCATCGATAACCTGTTGAATATGAAAAATCTGGGTTTGCGTAAGACCTGAAACTTCTATAAAAGTCCTGTTGTCCTGCCCCAAAAGAAAATCTGTACTGACAGAAAATAACTTTGCTATTTTTACCAGCATTTCTATAGATGGCTGGATATTATCATTTTCCCAGTTTGAAACACTTTGTTTGGAAACACATAACATCTTTGCCATTTCGACCTGGCTGATACCACTTTCCATACGGAGCTGTCTTATCCTATCATTTAACAAATTCAAACCTCTGTCAACTTATATGATACTATTGTATTGATTTACTTGACAAAGTATAAATACTATAGTATTGTAATATTGGATATCCAATAAATACAAACCAATATGAGGTAATCTGTATGAAGAAAAAATTTCTAATCATAACCTTTTTACAATGATTTTAGGTTCTATAAATATTTTTGCTTTTGGATTAAAAGGTGGCGTTTCGCTCGGAAATGGAATCCAACTAGGAGCTATATTTGGAGATACAGAAAATTCCGGAATCATTGCCGGAATTGCGGTTCCCATAACATTTGATAATATTACAGCCTTTGCCGAATACTATTATGATTTTCTATTTATTGATACCCAAACCTTCAATATGGGACTGGAAATAGGAACAGGAGGAAGATTAGGAATAGCTTTTAACAGTCAAGGTGAATCATCTGCGCTGGGAATAGCGTATGCTATTTATCCTATGATAGGTTTGAAATTCGGAGTTTTACAAAACAAATTGGATATATACATTTCATATGATCCAGCAATTGGTAATGCCACCGCAATGGTTTTTACAAATCAAGGCTTTGCATCAGCAGACTTATTCATATATAACTTGGTAAGCTTTTGTACCGGTATAAGGTATCATTTTTAACCAGCCGAAAAAAGCTAATCTATTGAATTAAACAAGTGTTTCTGTACACGGGATATGTTTTCAGGAACACTTGTTTTCTATAATTCTTTATTCAAGAAATTTACAAACAGATTACCGGTACTAACAAAGAAAAATGTTGCTTTTAGAAATATTTCTACAGATTCATTTAAAACCAGATGAATCTGTACTAACTTTCCTGGAAAAAATTTTGATATGTATAATAAAAATTGTAATTTTCAATTCAACATATAATATATTTGCAACAAAAATCTAAAACTGATAGATTGAAAACAGAAAATATTACCACTGACATATTATGAAATCTACAGGACACGCAGATCTGCCCCTTCACACGGGTACCGTCCCCCGCTGGCTTGCGGACCGGATGCGGGACTTGGGCACGCTGATTATAGAATCCCTCCTCATCAATTACGGGAAAAAAGAAGTTCTCCGGCGGCTGGCGGATCCCCTCTGGTTCCAGTCGCTGGGAGCGGTGCTGGGCATGGACTGGCATTCTTCCGGAATCACCACCAGCGTGCTTTACGCCCTGAAACGGGGGATAAATCCCCGGGCAAAGGACTTCGGGCTGTGTGTCTGCGGCGGACGGGGAAAATATTCCCGGAAAACACCGGAAGAGCTTACCTATCTGGGGGAACACACCGGTCTTGACGCCGGAAAGCTGATAACCGCCAGCCGGCTTTGCGCCAAAACAGACAATACCGCTGTCCAGGACGGATTCCAGCTGTACCAGCACAACTTCATCCTTTCAATTGAAGGGGACTGGACGGTGGTGCAGCAGGGAATGAACCCGGCAACAAAAACCGCCCGCCGATACCACTGGTGCTCCCAAAACCTCGCCTCTTTTACGGAAGAACCCCATTCCGGCGTTACCGGGGAAAACAAGGGTACCATCCTCAACCTGACCGACAGGGCGGCGGCAGGAACCCGTGCCGCTGTTCTCTCCTTGGCACTGGAAGAGCCTGACAGGATAAACCGGGAACTAAAAAACATCCTGCAACCGGATACCCCGGCACCGGCAGAAATCCGTAACCTGTCCATGCCCGCCCGGCACAATGTAACCGCCGCCGACACCGACCTGAAGCGGTTGGGCGCCGTCCTCGCCACCGCATACGAGTCACAACCCGCCGACTTTGACAGCCTGCTTCTTACCCCGGGTCTGGGAGCACGCACCCTCCAGTCCCTGTGCCTGGTCAGCGAAGTTATTTACGGTACCCCGTCCCGGTTCCGGGATCCTGCCCGGTTCAGTTTTGCCCACGGCGGCAAAGACGGACACCCGTTCCCGGTGCCTACCCGCATTTACGATGAAAGCATCCGGATTCTGCGGGACGCCATAGAAAAATCCCGGCTGGGATACACCGACAAATCCGGCTGCATCCGGCGCCTGCATGAAACCGCCGGCCAGATAGAAGAAAACTGTTGCCCGGAAGCGGATTTCAATGCTGTCCTTGAACGGGAAAACCGGAATTCTCCCCTTTGGGGCGGCAGAACGGTAGGCTCATGACGCAAAACCGGAACGCTCAACCTATTTCTATGATTTACACCAATTGTTACCGGTAGCAGAATCTTCTGGCACCGGGCGCATAGGCACAGTCCGCAAAGAAACCGGTATGTACCGTTGAGACAGTTCATCCCTGTTTGTTCCCGGTAGCCGGAACAGTTGCCGTCGCCTACACCCTGCCGCCGGATAAAACATACAGAATCCTGGCATTTATTCCCGGCCACACGTTAATCCCGTAAGATACCAATGACTTGCTGTATAGAAAATAAAAAACGGTATACGGAAATTTTCCCGTATACCGGATACCCTCATTTCCTTGCAGAAAGTATGCTATTCTTCGACGGGAACCAAATCAAAGAAACCAGAAATTTCCTGCTGGTCTACAGCCTGCTGCAGATTATATACTTTTTTCTGTTCGTAATACCCAGACCGGGATACTTTGATTTCTATCCGTACATTACCGGCATTTGCGTATGACAATCCACGGATATCAAAACTTTTTGTTTCTTCCAATGGGGTCACACCAATATATGATTCATTTGTATTCTGAACTTCACCGGTGGAACTGATTACCCGGTAGAATACCCGTGCACCGCGGGGAGCCGAATCGATATACCACCGGATAACGGTATTTTCAAGCGCCGTGTCACCGGCCCCGGCATTCCGTTCCGTTGATTCCCCGGCCTTGTTAACGTTGCCGTTTAATAAATCAACCCCGCGGTATGTATTTGAAGCACACCCGGTAAAAAAGGCTGCTGCAGTAATACAACACACTGCCGTAAATATGATTTTATTCATTTTGCACTCCTTAAAATAAATCTAGAATACATATCCAAAGCCAAGCCCGAATGAAAGCGTACCCGCATTGATATCTGCTTTCCAGCTTTCACCTCCATAAGACTCAGTTAATTCAGTCATGTTGAAATTATATTTTATATATGCCAGAACCAGCATTGTTGTTCCCGGAATATTGTACCGGACACCTCCTTTTGTAACAAAAGAAAACGCATTTGCCATATCAACTTCTGAATCAAAACCAGAAAAATTGTTGATGTTATATCCTATTCCGGCACCAATATACGGCTGGACAAAAGGTACCGAAGTAAAATTGTAAACAGCCACCAGCTGCGGGGTAAATACCGTATAAGAAACATCATCAAATCCTGTTTCAAGGCAGTTCTGAAAAGCCATCTGCACGTTTAATTCGAGTCCGAAATTCCGTGTTCCCAGCGGATAGGTACCGATTACCGGAGTCAATTCAAGTCCTCCGAACGAAACACTTCCGCTTCCGTCTGCAATAATTATCGCAGAAGCACCATAACCACCTTCGACACCAACATACACCGGCGGAATTTCTGCAACGGCAGGAATCAGGCAACCCAAAAGAACCGCTGCCACCATAAACAACCGCTTTGACTGTTTTCTTCTCATCCACAAACCTCCGAATATTTGATACGTATTAAAAATACGTAAACATAATTTCTGCGTAATAATAATACATATAATTAAGTACTGTCAATACAATATATGAATATTACGTATTATAAATACGTGTTAATATTGAATCAAATACGCAAAAATCATGATATGAATACCCTGGAACTAAAAACCAGACTGTCAGCAAACATAAAACAGTTGCGGAAAGAAAAGAAATGGTCACAGTTTGAACTTGCAGAACAGGCAGATATTTCGGAACAAACAATCAACAGTATTGAAAGCCGGCGGTTGTGGCCCAGTGATAAAACTTTGGCAAAAATAACCGATGCATTGGACACGGACATAAGCCGTTTATTTCTGCCGGACTGTTCCACGGAATTCCCCGGACGGGAACTGCCGGAAGACCTGTGTACCGCGGTCGTTCAAAGTGTACGGAATCTAGTGGAAGCAACATTGCAGCAATATACAAAATAATCTGTGCGGATAACGTTTTCAGGAGGTGTCAATGGTTATTATCAGAAACGAACGGGAAACAGATTTCCGCACGGTGGAAGAAATCACCCGCCGGGCATTTTACAATCTGTACATACCGGGATGTGTAGAACACTATCTGGTTCACATAATGAGGCAGCATCCTGACTTTATTCCGCAGCTGGATTTTGTAGCAGAACTTGACGGACGGGTTATCGGAAACATAATGTACACAAAAGCAACCCTTTCCGGTGACTCGGGACAAAAAAAAGAAATATTGACGTTCGGACCGGTATGCATCCAGCCGGAATACCAGCGGAAAGGATACGGAAAGCAACTGATGGAATACTCTTTTGAGCAGGCGGGCAAATTGGGCTACGATACAATCGTTATATTCGGTAACCCGGGTAATTATGTCAGCAGGGGATTTAAAAGCTGTTGTAAATACAACGTCAGTCTTGAAGATGGAAGTTATCCGTCAGCCATGCTGGTAAAAGAACTGGTACCGGGTGTCCTGAATGGAACTCATTGGATATACCGGGACAGTCCGGTTATGCAGGTTAACAAAGAAGCTGCCCTGCATTTTGATAAAACTTTTGAACCCTTAGAGCGGTGCGTTCAACCCAGTCAAGAAGAATTTTACATTCACAGTCATTCAGTGATACAAAAACCGGAATGATTCCATCACACTGTGAAAGCAGCATAAAGTGATGGCAGAAACACTTCCGTCCGGTACTGCAAGTACCGGACGGCCCCTGTTATCCGGAAATACAGATACATCAAGGAGTCTGCTACAAAACAGACTCTGTTAATGAATAAAACGGTCTGGAACTGCCGTTTTACAGCTCCAGACAAGGATTTCCAGCCAGCAGATTAAAAATCTGCTATATTATCAATAAGTTGAATACACTTCATATACATCCGGGGAATATGGAACGGACCTTTATACAAGTTTCCTTTTATCGGTGTAGCAAGCGTACCGTCCCGGTGAAGGTAACCAAACCATTCCCCGAACTCCTTATCCAGGAAATGTTCCGTGATATACTTATCTACCATATAGAATTTTTTCAGATAGGCATCTTTACCGGTAACGGTATACGCCATAAGGGTTGCAATCGCCGCTTCACACTGAGGCCACCAGAATTTCATATCCTGATGATACTCCGACAAGCTTTTTCCCAGAGCATCCCGGTACTGAATAATACCCCCTCCGTACTCTTCATCCCAGCCCTTTTCAAACATCCAGTCAAGCATTGTTAATCCCTGCTGGATAAAATGGGTATTCTGACTAAGAATACCTTCATTCATAATAAACCAAGCCCCTTCAATAGAATGCCCAGGATTCAGCAGCCTGCCTTCAAAATGGTCTTTTAAAAATTCTCCGTCGGTACCACATTCTTCCAGTACAACTTTTAAATCAGGACGGATAAAGTACGTTTCAATTTCCTCTAATAATCTTTTGATGGATGTGCATATCCACGCCTCTTTTTCCGGGAAGACAGGTCGGAGTTCAGCCAAAACGTTGAGCAGAATCATTGGTCCTGCAAATGCCCGTGTACTGCGGGTTTCCGGAGAAAACTTAGGAACAAGAACGCCGGGCTGGGAACGGATTTTTTCCACAAATTCAAACAACTTCAATGCTTTATCCCGGTATTCGGTTTTACCACTGGCCACAGCATACGCAGCGTATCCAATAATTGCAAACGTTTCACTGAAAAAATACCGTATCCGCTTAATTACGCCTTTTCCGTCCGCCGTTACTCTAAAAAACATCCGGCCGTCTGTATCAAAACAATGGGCATCAAGAAATTTTACGATTGTATCAGCCGCTTCAAGATATTCCGGTTTTTTTTCTACGGAAGAATATGCCTTACTGAATATCCATAATGCGCGGCCCTGAAACCAGACAGATTTATCCGTTTCCAAAAGAGATCCGTCCCGGTCAAGGGCTGTATAAATACCTCCGTTTTTCCGGTCCAAACCGTATTTTAACCAGAACGGCAGAATATTTTCTGTCAATTCCGTGTAATACCGCTCTCTGATTTGCTGCAATGTTTCCATGTATATTTTCCTCCTAAATGGATCTAGTTATATTTTCTGTCTTTTTATTACGATTCCGCCGGCCAAGGCAATTTAAATACAATTTTCCGGGCTGACTCCGATGCACCGGTGACAGATAATCCGGGACAGTGCGGTTCACCGGGAAATACCAATGCAAAAACACCCCGTTCCAACGCCGCCCGCAACTGTTTTTCAGCAGAAAGAGCGCCAAAATCGGTGGATTCGTTAAACGATTCCGGATAATTCCCCGTATATGCGGCACAATCAATATATTCCCTGCCTGAAATCACCATTTGTATATCAATAAATTTTTTATGGATTTCATAATCTTTTTGGGCAACAGTCTGGTATGATTGAACCATATATTTTATATGCCGCTGCGAAGTATAGTATGTTCCGTCAGAAACTGTATCCAAATCCAACTTTGTAAGCTCTGAAATTACCGGCTCTAAATCCGGAATTGATGCACTATAAATATCCAGCCGGTCTATTGTATCGTAAATCATAAACAACCTCCGTTTCAGCTTAAATCCAGAGTACAGGAAAGTCAAGAAAAATCGAGACTGTTTTCTAATATTGAATCCCGTTGACGGACATTTTTTTAATTATTCCAAAAAGCAGAGGTGATAATTACAGTAAATACAAAATCAGCCGTGGCGGTAGCGGCAATAGTGGCGGTAAAAGATGTAACCCTTTAAGCGGAAAAATCGGCATGCCCCGCAAAATACTAAAAAATCAGATAACCGTACTTTCAGAAACAGGCGGATATGCGAATCCCTGCTGTTCTGTTTCCAGCTGCGCCAATGTTGCCCGTTTACGGTCCCACAAATGGCGGACAGCAAACTGCGGTCCCTGGCTGTCTTTGTTGATGATGTAATCTATCAGCATCCGGTGTTCCTGATGGGTCAGCAAAAGCTCTTCCCGTGTCATCGGTCTGAAAAAAATCTGCTGGATAGCATGAAAATGCAGCCGATCATAAATTTCCAGTAACAGTGAATTACCTGACAAAATAACCAGTTGCCGGTGAAAATTATAATGATGCTCTCCAAACAAATGCAAATCAAATTCCGGACTTTCTATCACTTGCTGCATCATAAGATATTCCCGTTCCAAAGAATCAACAGAAACATCTCGCTCTATGACGAGAGAAACGGCGAGGGATTCTAAATAAGCCCTGATTTCAATGGCATTCCGATAATCTTCCAATGTATAGGTGCGTACATATGTTCCCGACTGAGGATAAATTGTTACCAAACCTTCCTGTTGAAGCCGTAGAAATGCTTCCCGTACCGGAACCCGGGAACAATTGAATTCTTTGGCAAGCTTGTTTTCCGACAATTTGCTACCACTTTCATATTTGCCAAGACGAATATTTTGCCGGATTTGAGTATATACATATTCGTGGGATACAGTCAGTTTGCTCATAATTACTTAATTAAAGCTATCGGATTTTACCTGTCCTGTCAATGATGATTTTTTTTTACGCATTGCCATAAAATCAGGATTTTTTTCTTGACAACTCTATACTTGTATACTAGTATACAAGTATAGAGTTGTTATATGTTTCTACAAATATTTCAACTTAATTCTATCAAAGGAGAAATCTATGAAAAAAGCATGTGCCCTTGCATGTGTATTCCTGCTGGCAGCAGGGATGATCTTCGCCGGTGGTTCTTCTGAAAAAGCGACCGACCCGAATGTAACAACTATTACTTGGTGGGCATTCCCTACTTTTGGAAATGAAGCGGTATACGAAAAACAAGTTATCGCAGCATTTGAAGCCGCCAATCCCGGTATCAAAGTCAAACTGGAAACAATCGATTTTACTTCCGGTCCGGATAAAATAACTGCAGCTATTGAAGGTGGTACTGCACCTGATGTTCTGTTTGACGCACCCGGCCGTATCATTGAATACGGACGTAACGGAAAACTGGTAGCTTTGGATGATATGTTTACCGCAGCATACAAAGCGGACGTTGGAAATGATGCATTGTTGTCATCATGTTCAGACGGAACAACATACTGGATGTACCCTGTTTCTGTTTCCCCATTCTGTATGTCAATCAACAAAGAGATGTGGGAAGAAGTTGGTGCCCTGCAGTATGTAAACCTGGAAGGTGACAGAGCTTGGACAACTGATAATTTTATCAAAGCACTTGATGCTTTTGCCAAAGCCGGAAAACCCGCAATTTCTGTTTATTGCGGTGGACAGGGTGGAGACCAGGGAACAAGAGCTCTGGTAACAAACCTGTACAGCGGAACAATGGCAAATGCAGCAATGACAGCCTATACAATGGACAGTGCCGAAAATATCAAAGCTCTTGAACTGCTGAAAAAATATGCAGACACTGGTGCAGTTGATAAAGGTATCTCTATTGTAGCAGCCGATGAATTACAGCTGTATCAGCAGGGAATCCTTGGTTCTTCAATCTGCTGGGGAACCAGTAATGCTATCAACTATGCAACAGATACCTTTACCCAGTTGAGTCTGCCGTTCCCGTCAGATGACGGAAAACCCTCTCTCGAATATCTGGTAAACGGATTCTGTGTATTTGATAACAAAGATGCCAAAAAAGCTGAAGCAGCAAAAAAACTGATTGCTTTCATCTGTGACGATTCTGTATGGGGACCCAAATCCGTTGTTGCATCCGGTGCATTCCCTGTAAGATCTTCTTTTGGTGATCTGTATCCGGGTAATCCTGAATATGCACTGTTGTCATCTTGGACACAGTACTACGGTCCGTATTACAACACTATGAAAGGATTCAGCGAAATGCGTACCGAATGGTGGAATATGCTTCAGAAAATCCTGACCGGAACAACTGATGTTACAACCGCCGCAAAAGACTGTGCTACGAAATCAACCGCAGCCATAAAATAAACAGAGCTTACGTACAAAGCTTTGGAGCCGCATCCGAAGGGTGCGGCATTTTTGTACAAACGTTAGACGTTAGAAAACAGGAGATATCTCTATGAAAACAGGTACCAACAAATACGGAATCTCCCATGCCATACAAAGACAACAGAACATTGTATCTTATATTTTCTTAGCCCCCATGTTGCTGTTTTTTGTCGGATTTGTGTTGCTTCCGATGGGAATGGGAATTGTAACCAGTTTGTTTAACTATACCATGAATGATTTTTCATTTATCGGTATTCAAAACTATCTGGAACTATTTAAAGACACCGTATTCCAGCGGGCATTATGGAATACTTTTATTATCGTTATCGGCTCCGTACCTCTGGTAACGCTCTTTTCGTTATGGGTTGCAACTGTCATCTATGAAAAACCATCCGGTGTCACCAGTTTTTTTAGAGGCGTATTTTATCTGCCGGTAGTTACCGGCTCTGTCGCTGTTGTTGTTGTATGGAAGTGGATTTTTAATAAATATGCCGGTATCTTGAATTACATCTGCACAACCCTTCACTTTACCGATACAAATGTCGACTGGCTGGGGTCCACAGATACTGCAATCTGGTGTATTCTCACTATTCTGTTTACCACAAGTATCGGACAACCAATCGTCCTGTATATTGCTGCGTTAGGCAATGTAGACAAATCATTGACAGAAGCTGCCGAAGTTGACGGTGCAACTCCGCTCCGTATTTTCTGGCAGATTAAGTGGCCGGCAATTATGCCTACTACATTATATATTGTTGTTATTACCACTATTAATAGTTTCCAGTGCTTTGCTTTGATTCAGCTGTTAACTTCGGGTGGTCCTGTAAATAGTACAAATACCGTTATGTATTATTTGTATCAGAATGCATTTAGTTTGTACCGGTATGGATACGCAAATGCAATGGGTGTTATTCTGGCACTGATCATTGCATTATTCTCCGCATTACAATTCAAAGTAATGAAAAATGATATGGATTATTAAGGGGATGATTTATGGAAATTAAGAAAACAAGCTCGACACTCAGCATGATTCTGCTGATAGCTATTAGCATCACCTTTATATTTCCCTTCTACTGGATTATAACCGGTGCATTCAAACTCCAAAAAGTTGCTATACAAATTCCCCCGGAATGGTTCCCTATGAACCCGACCATGGCGAATTTTGAAAAGCTGTTCAGACAACCGGCTCTACGTTGGTTTGCAAACAGCGTTTTTATGTCCCTTGCATCAATGATTCTTGTTCTGATTACAGCCAGCATGGCAGGATATGTTCTGGCAAAAAAACATTTTACCGGAAGAAAGATTATATTTACCATACTAATTTGCGCCATGGCATTGCCAAAACAGGTTGTTCTGGTTCCATTAGTCCGTATCATGGATTTTATTAAATTATACAATACACCCTGGGCAGTAATTCTGCCAGCTGTTGGATGGCCGTTCGGTGTATTTTTGATGAAACAGTTTTCGGAAACACTTCCGGCAGAAATCCTAGAAGCAGCACGAATTGACGGTGCAGGAGAAGCTAGGACATTCGTGGAAATTGTTTGTCCAATTATCAAACCAGCATTTGGTGCACTAGCAATCTTTACTTTTATCAGTACCTGGAATGATTATTTCCTGCAGTTGATTATGCTTGTGTCTAGAACTAATTTTACCATCAGCGTCGGTGTCGCAACCCTGCAAGCTGAAATGGCAACAGACTACGGTCTTATTATGGCTGGTGCCGCACTTGGTGCAGTTCCAATTGTTGCTATCTTTATTGCATTCCAGAAATACTTTACTAACGGAATTACCATGGGAGCAGTAAAAGGTTAAGGGAGGTTTTTACATGAAAAAATATTACGGTGTTATCCCGGCGTTTTATGCCTGTTATGATGAAGTCGGAGAAATTGATAGTAACCGAACAAAAATATTTGCAAAATATCTTGCAGATAAAGGTGTCCAAGGATTATATGTCTGCGGGTCTTCCGGGGAATGTATTTATCAGAATGTCGACGAACGGAAGAAAACCCTTGAGGCTGTAATGGAAGCTGTAAAAGGGAAACTTAGAATTATCGCTCATGTCGCATGCAATAATACTAAAGACAGCATAGAACTTGCCCGCCATGCGGAATCTGTCGGAGTTGATGCAATCGCATCAATTCCTCCGATTTATTTCCACCTGCCGGATTATGCAATCCGGGACTATTGGAATGCAATCAGCAATGCTGCTCCGCATACAGATTTTGTAATTTACAACATTCCACAATTAGCCGGAGTCGCATTGTCCGTTCCGCTACTTAAAGAAATGCTAAAAAATCCAAATGTTGCCGCGGTAAAAAATTCTTCCATGCCAACGATGGATATTCAGGTATTTAAAATGCATGGGGGTGAAAATTTTACGGTATTTAACGGTCCTGATGAGCAGTTTGTTGCAGGTCTGATAATCGGTGCAGACGGCGGAATCGGTGGAACCTATGCCGTTATGCCGGAATTATTTCTTAAAGCATATGCCTGTGTACGGAACGGCGACATCCAGACTGCAACAGGATTGCAAATGGACATAAACCGCATCATTTTCAAAATGTGCGAAGCAAAAGGTAATTTGTATGCAGTTATGAAAGCAATCCTGAAACTAAGAGAAGGTCTTGAGCTGGGTAGTGTACGAAGTCCGTTGCCGGCACTCTATCCTGAAGACAGCAAAATTGTTACAGAATCAGCTGAAATGATTACTGCTGCCATCAAAAAATACTGTTAAATGTGAAGTAAATGATACAACCCGCTGCAAATCTCCGGTATAGAACCGGAGATTTGCAGCGGATCTATTTTTTCCAGTATAAGACGTCGTTCATTTGCCAGCAAACCCGGAGAACTTGCCGGTAAATATTCTGATCCTTGTTTTACATTGCTCCACAACCTCTCGATCCTGAAACCGGAACAAGATACAAAACACATAATCCGCCAAAATACCGCGACATATCATTACACTGTATAGCTTTGAACAGTTATTCCTTAGCACCCGGATAACCCTGCATTAGTATATAACCAACAATACCAGATTATATGCAGGAATTTTCTACAATCTGTTCTATACTATTGTACAATGCAAGAAGTGCCTTTTATATCCTTTGTGCCTGCCGGAGAAGCTCGATACCCAATTGCTGCACACCCATACACACCATGGCTAGCAGGAATACCAAAACTATCCAACATACGGCGAACCGCAGGCGCATCAAAACAATCCTTCAATTGGTTAATCCATACACATCCCAAACCAAACGCTTCGCAGGCAAGATAAATATTTTCCATAGCACAGGCATTATCCACTTCCCGGAATTTAGAATCTTTTTCATTAGAAGTTATAATCAAGACATCAGGCTGGTACATTGTATAATCTGCACCACGCCCCAGTGCTTCCGCAACAACAGCTGCCAGCTGTTGGATTTTATCCCGGTTCATAACAGCAGTAAATTTCCATGTCTGTTGCCCCATCCCGCTGGGTGCCGCAAGCGCACAGTCAAGAATTGTCTGTACGGTTTCTACCGGAACTGATTCACCTGTAAAACTACGGCAGGAACGCCGCTCCAGAATTGTTTTAATTACTTCATTCATATTCATACCTCCTATGTTGCATGATGCATCTGTTACTGATAAGATAACCCTAAAGAGGCTTTTATGACAACAAAAGATTTATTTAAAGAACGGATGAATATCCGTAAAACAAACCCTATCCGCGCAGCCGTACTGGGAATGCTCATAGATACGGTACAAAAATCAATCCGTGAACTTAACCGGGAAGAAACAGAAGACGATATTGCCCGAGCTGCAAAAAAAATGTATGACCAGACAGAAGCAACTATTGCTGAATACAAAAAAGGTGGCGCAGACACGGCCCAATTGGAAGCGGAACGAGAAGTACTGAAAGAATTTGTACCGGAATCTTTATCCCCGGAACAAATGGAAACAGCCGTCCGCACTATTATCGGAGAACTGCCGGAAGACCAGCGGAATTTAAAAACGATTATGCCCCGGTTAAAATCTATTCCGGGCATGGATATGAAAGCAGCAAAGAATATCGTGGAATCACTGTTGTGACCCCCGGGCAGAAGATCCGACTGGCTGCCGGTTACATCCGTCTCATACCAATAAATGCTGTGACAGATTTTTCGGGGGCCATAACAAGCGAGTCGGTAAGTGTCAACCCTATCTTTGAAGTACAAGGTAACAGTGAAAAAAAAATCCGTTGGGTATCCAATGGAACATCTCCGTACCCTGGACTATACCGCGGGTTCACCTGCCACCCGTCCGCAGCAGCCTGCCGGGCGATATTCTGATTTAGAACATCAACAAAAGTTTCGGTGAACATAGCACCGGCAGCCTGCAAAACCGCCGCCCTGGCAGCATCCCGTTTTATATACCGTCTGATACAGGCATCAACCCGGGCGCCCACAGTTGCAGCAAGCAGAATAACCCTGGTGCAGCCCTGAAGATTCCGGAACAGATAGGTACCGGAAATGCGGTATCCGGCAAACATTACTGACGGTTCCTGCAGCGAGCCGGTTACCAATGGGAAACAGGCATATACACTCCGGGCTCCCAGCAGCGGTTGCAGTTCCCGAATACAATCTTCGATTAAAGCCGGTGTTTCCGGCGGCAACAGTTCCAACCGGCTACGGGCAGATTGAGATAATCCCAGATACCGGTACACTTCACCGATATCTGGGACTAGCTCTGCCGCCCCGCAGTGATATTCATATACGGTAAAATCCTGAATCACGATTTGCTGCCGGAACTACTGATAATCCGGGATAAATTCTGCTGTATCTGACGGGCAACTTCCGGTTTGTTCATAGAATATACGTGAATCGCCTGCACTCCGTTAGCAAGAAGATCAATAATCTGTTCCGTTGCATAGGCAATGCCGGCCTGCATCATCGCCGGCGGATCATCCCCAAACCTGTCCACAATTGCTTTAAACCGCGCCGGCAAATATGTACCCGACAACCGGCAGATACGGGCAATCTGCCGGCCGTTAGTAACCGGCATAATACCTGCAACAACAGGGACGGTAATACCCTGCTCCCGTATCTTATACAAATAATTATATAGAATATTATTATCAAAAAACATTTGTGTCGTCAGAAATTCACAGCCGGCATCAACTTTCTTCTTAACATTCAGAATATCTTCCCGGGAATTGGCTGATTCCGGGTGTCCTTCCGGATAACAGGCACCGCCAACACAAAAATCCCCGCTTTTTTTTATTTCTGCAGCCAGCTCACTGGCATACCGGAATGCAGCCATAGAATTATCCAAACCTTCAGGAATATCACCTCTGAGAGCCAATACATTTTCAATCCCGGCATCTTTCAAACGCAAAAGCTGGGCTTCTACCGCTTCTTTTGTCGAAGAAACACAGGTAATATGAGCCAGTGCAGGCACAGAGTATTTCTGCTGGATTCCGGCAGCGATAGCCGCGGTATAACTGCTCGTTCCACCTCCGGCACCATACGTAACACTCATAAAATGGGGATGCAAAGCAGCGATTTCCGTTACCGCCTGTTCTACAGACTCATACGCAGAATCCGTTTTCGGCGGAAAAACCTCAAAAGATAACGTCGGTTTTCCCGACTTCAACATTTCTGATATTTTCATAAAAAAAGAATACC